>CAZLUZ010000070.1:0-23441 GCA_964562825.1 uncultured Akkermansia sp. | reverse complement strand
GAGCTGGTAGTCGCCTTTCACCCAGTCGCTGACATACAGTTCGCCCTCCGCCCCGACGGTGAATCCGACCGGACGAAATTCGATCCCTCCATCCAGCAGGATTCTCTGCTCGGTGTCGAAGTGCGTGCGATTCCAGGTCAGCGGATAGACCTCCACGCGGTGATCCGACCAGCTCGAGACGATCAGGTTGCCCTGGTGGTAAAAGACATCGCAGGGCGCGTCTCCGGTGCCATGGAGCATGGGGAGGGTGCCGGGCAGCTCGCCATCCCACGAGATGAAAGGGTGTCGACCGCTCTGCCCGTAGCGGAACTGGTAGCCGTAATCACCGCCCCGAATCACGTGGTGCAACCGGCTCGGCGGGCGCGAACTGGGATCGTTGTCGGTGGCAAAGACGTGGCCGCCCTCGACGTGACAGAGGCCGAAAGGATTCCAGAACCCCGTGGCAAACCTTTCCAACCCTTCGCCATCCGGCGAACAATGCCAGATGTTGCCGCCTTCGCCCTGATCGCTGTAGGTGATGCCGTCGGATCCCTTGAGGGTGTAGGGCGCACCCAGCAGACCCCCGATGCCGAAGATGAGGTTTCCCTCGTCGTCGAAGGCCAGTCCGGCACATCCGTAACCGTTATCGAGAAACTGGCTGTCGAACTCGAAAAAGATGACCCGCTCGGCGGAGTAAAGATCCGACACGCCGTTCCCGTTGCGGTCCCACAGCCGCACGATCCCATTCCTCGTCGCGACGTAGATGGCGCCGGTTTGCGGGTGCGTCGCGATGTTCATCGTCGCGGAAAGGTTGTTCCCGAAAAATACCGAGCGCCGGTCCGCCACACCGTCCCCGTCGGAATCCCGCAGCCAGATGATCTGGTCGGAGTTCGGCCCGTCGTAGCTCTTGGGCCGGAGGTGGGTGTGGGATTCCACCGCGAGCAGCTTGCCATCCCGGGTGTGGGTCATCCCGATGGGATGCTTGATCAAATCGGACCCGGCGAACTTGATGACCCGGGTCCGCGGGTCGGAAGCCCCGGGATACCCGTTGGCGGCGGCGGTCTCCAGGGTCAAACCCAGGAGCGCGGCGAAGAACAGAGCTTTGGACATGGCGGCAGTTCAGGTTGCGGCGGGTAAAGGTTAGGCCCCGATTTCTCAATAACAACTCAAATTGTGGTTTTCATACAGTAAACTTTTCCGAAATAATTTCCAGCCAACTGCGTCGGGAGTCGAACCGTCATGCGGGGAGACTGGCGGCTTGACGGAGCGGAATCCGTGCCTGTCCTTGCCCTTCTCATGGCCGATCTCAGCTCTTACCTCGAATTTGCCGAGTCCACCGCCCGCGAGGCGGGGCGGATCACTCTCGACCATTTCCAGACCGCGAGGGCCCGGCCCGAGTTCAAGATGGACGACACCCCTGTGACCATCGCCGACCGCGAGGCGGAGCAGTCGATTCGCGACGCCATCGCCGGCGCCTTCCCCGAGCACGACATCGTCGGCGAAGAGTTCGGGGAGAGTTCCCGGAAATCCTCTTTCCGCTGGATCGTCGATCCCATCGACGGCACCAAATCCTTCATGCGCGGCGTTCCCCTCTACGCGGTGCTCATCGCCCTGGAGATCGAGGGGGTCGTCGAGGTGGGGTGCGCCTACTTCCCCGCCCTGGACGAAATGATCTCGGGAGCCAGCGGCATCGGCGCCTTCTGGAATGGTGAATCCTGTCGGGTTTCGGATGAAACCCAGTTGGATCGCGCCGTCTGTGCCCACATCGACACCGCTTTTATTGAGCGCTCGGATAAAGCTCCCGCCTGGGAACGGCTCCGTCAGTCGGTCTACTACAACGCAGGATGGTGCGACGCCTACGGCTATCTGCTGGTCGCCACCGGGCGGGTCGAGATCATGCTGGACCCGGTCATGGCGGTGTGGGACTGCGGTCCCTTCCCGCCCATCCTGCGGGAGGCCGGCGGCTACTTCGGTGACTGGAAAGGCAATGAGGGAACCGTCCAAGCCGGCGAAGCGCTCGCCACCAACGCCTCCCTCAAGGACGAGGTGCTCCGGATTCTGCGCGCTCCCTGAGCCCCGCTCCCCCCTTTTCCCCTTCGCCGACCATCCGCGCGAGCAGGTCCGCCGGCGACGGCTCGCCCTCCTCCCGATCGCGGCCGCGTTTCGCCCGCTCCACCCAGAAAACCCGTCCAACACCTCGCAGCAGTACCCGCTGGCACCCACCGCCCTCTCCCCCGCGGCAGACCCCGAGCAATTCCAACCCGGAGGGACTCGGCTCCCGCCGCGACACCTCCTCCACCGCTCCAGTCGCCTCGTGGTGCAACACGGCGACCTCCTCGCCCCGAAACCGAAAAATCCCCACGAGAGACCACCCATCGGAAGAGCGCTTTTCCTCCACGCCAGAACGATGAAACCGCGATTCCTTCCAGAGAACGGCGTATCGCTCCAGCGAATAGCGCGAGGGAACCTCCCCACCGACGGCCATGCCGACGGCAATCAGGAAAACAACTGAAATCAAGCGGACCATAGCATCTAAAATATCACAATTTCCATACTCAATCCACAGAAGCTCTTTGGCAGGCCAAAGAAATCAGACCGGCCCGCAGATGGCGCCGCCGTGCCTCCAAGAGAGCGACAGGGGCCCTAGTTGAGGGTGTAGAAGAAGGTGGGAAAGAGGAGCAGATCTCCTTCCTCGGAGACCAGATCGGGGGCCTCCAACTTGAGAATGGCCTGGGCCGGTACTTCGGGCAACGGCAGCACGATGGTGCGGCCGTCGGACTCGACAATGGCGGGCGCGGGCTCGACTTCGCCCACCTCTCCCTTCAGCGGGATCAGGGTCAGATCGATTCCGGTGTCCGCCGCGATCGCTTTCTCCCGGTCGACCGGCCGGGAAAACTCCACCTCGACTCCGTTCGACACCACGCGGACTTCGCGAAATCGGAAGGGGTCCGCTCCATCGTCCAGCGGAGCGAAGCCGCCGGCCCCACCCACGAGCACCCGGTCCATCTCCATCTCTTCCAGGGCAAAGACCGCCCGATCGAAAATCCGCCTCACCGCCACGGGGCCGCGCCAGCCGTTTGCGCCCTTTCGGGGAATCATCTCGATGACCCGCTTGGCCTCGGGACACGCCACCAGCAGCTTCTCCACCCCGTCTTCCGTGATGAAGCAAAGCCTCCCGATCGGTTTGTAGTCGGTCAGGGAGGCGGGAACGATCATGGCGGGGAGCAGGGCCAGGGGTTCCTCCGGAGCGGCCCCGGGGTCTTCGGGATCGAAGGGCGGCAATTCCCCGAAGGTGATGTAGTAACCCTCGCGATAACTCTCCAACTGGATCCACGCGGCGAAGGTCCCGCGCTGAGACACCGTCATCTCCACGATGGGAAGCGAACTGGTCGCCAGTGGGATAGGTTCCTCGTCGGGACTCCAGGAATAGAGGGTCGAGGGCAGGCGGGCGGCCTCTCCGTCGGCGTTGGGACCCGGCGCCACGGCGAAAAGGAGGCGTCCCGAGGGATCCGGAACCGGCCCGCAGGAGATGGTGGCCCCGCTTTCGCGGCCCGGCCAGTCGGTGAGCACGTCCTGGAAGATATCGAGTTGCCCATCCTCGTCGAGATCGAATGCCTGGGTCAGCTCGTTGGGAGAACCGGTCACCACCGAAAGATTGCGTCCCACCGCGAGGTGCCGGGCCTCGCCGAAGGCGATCCCCGAGTAGTGCTGCCAGTTGAGGAGACGCAGTTCCGGGGAAAACGTCGCCGCTCCGATGCGCCCGGAGGTGTCCAGAAAAAACACGCTGGTTCCGTTGATCCGCGAGATGGAAGCGATCGCGGGAGGCCTTGGTGGAGCCGGAGCGACGCCCGCCGTCGGGGAGCCCACCGAATCCTCACCGCGGGATAAGGGCGAAGCGAAGCCTACGATGGCCAGGAGCAGTGACAGGATCGGGTTGGGCTTCATCAGGCTACTGTTCACTGGCGGCGGATGCTCCCTCGCTGGCCAGAGCCGCCGCCTCCTCCGGAGTCATGGTCAGACGATAGGTGATGGTGAACCCTTCGGCGAACTCTTCTCTCGTCAGGGAGAGGACGTTGGCCCCCCATTTCCCCTTGTCCGCGCTGGCGAAGCTCTGCCAGGATTCGGGCACACGCACCGCCCCGGAGGAGGGATTGGCCTTGATGATGAAGTGCTGAAAGAGAAATTGACCATCGGCCGAAAGATCGATCCTCTCCTCCACCGAGAGCTGTCCGAAGGTGTAGAGAAAGCGTGGTATGCCGTCCTCGACCCGAAACCCGAAAAAGATCGGACGGCCCAGCGCACCCATGGAGACGCTGAGAGGATGGGCCCCCTCCGCCCTCAGGTCCCGGAACCGGTTCACCTCCCGCGGATTCGGCCCGGAACGCACCGCGAGTAGGCGGCAGCTGCCGGGATCCCAGCAGATCTGCTGGCCGGTCTCCGGCGAGGAAAGCACAAACACCGACGGCAGCACCGGCGATCGCCGCTCACCCGGGAGCAGGCTGCCCAGCACGATGGGGTCGTCGATGAAATTCGGAATGGTAATCCGCTGCACGATCAGCCGGCTTTTCTCCTCGACGTCCTGACCCGCCACCATCGACGCCGGAGGAACACAGAACGCCAGCACGATCGCGGCAGCACACGGTCCCCAAGCTTTCCCCGACATCCTTTCAGGCAGGTTCATCTCTCGTGAAAATCCAGGTGTTTCCCTCGCTCGCCTTCGGGGCGAACCGATAGCCGCCACCGGAGAAGTCCTTCAGTCCTTCGGCCTCGTCGACGCCTTCCGCAATGAGGAAATCGCACATCATGCCGCGGGCCCGCTTGGCGTAGAAGCTGATCACGCGGTAGGTGCCGTTTTTTAGATCGCGAAATACCGGCGTCACGATCCGCGCCTCCAGGTCAGCTCCGCGGACCGATCGGAAATACTCCTGGGAAGCCAGGTTGATGAGTTCCCGCGAGCCGGAAGCGTCCAGCGCCTTTTCCACCGCGAGGCGAATCCGATCGCCCCAGAAGTCGTAGAGTTCGCGACCGCGTGCCGTCTCCAGCCCGGTTCCCATCTCCAGCCGGTAGGGTTGGATCAGGTCGAGAGGCCGCAGCAGCCCGTACAGTCCTGAGAGGATGCGGAGGTGCTTCTGAGCGCGAGCCAATTCGCGAGCCCCGTAGCGGTCCAGGTCGAAGCCGGTGTAGACATCCCCCTTGAAGGCGAAGAGCGCCGCCCTCGCATTGTCCTCGTCGAAGGGGCGTCTCCAGCTCTCGTAGCGCCGGAAATTCAGGTCGGCGAGTTTCTCGCTCAGGTTCATCAGTTCGGCTAGATCTTCGCGGGTCTTGCCGCGCAGAACGCGAATCAATTCCTCGGCTTCGTCGAGAAAATCGGGTTGACTCGGTTCGTGGGAAGGCAGAACCGATTCGAAATCGAGTGTCTTGGCGGGTGAGATGAGAGCCAGCATGGAGCGGAGAAATCTGGTGGTGGCACGAGGGGGAACGTTTCGCTTTCTGTCGTTAGCAGTAACGAATTCTGGCGGGGAAAAGGCCGTGGTTTTTCATTCTGATGAGAGCGGACTTCTTTCTACCAGCGGATACCGCGCCGCGCCCGGCGTGCCCTGAGGGGAGGGATCACTTGCCGAACAGGCTGACCAGATCGCCGATACCCACCTCGTCGAGCCGGTCCACGATCAGATCGGGTCCTTCGAACGATGCCGCCGGATGCGTCGTCGTCACCGCGATCACCTTCATGCCGGCAGCTCGCCCCGCCTCGACCCCCACATGAGCGTCCTCGATCACCACGCAGTGGCGGGGAAAACGATTCATTTTTGCCGCCGCCTCGAGGAAGACGTCCGGGGCGGGCTTGCCTCTGGCCACGTCCTCGGCACCGGTGAGGCAGTCGCCAAAAAAATCGCCGAGCCCGATCGCCTCGATGCAGAGTCGGATGTTGATCACCGAAGTCGAAGACCCCACCGACCCCGGGATTCCATTCTGGCGCAACTGTTCGACAAAGCCGGCCACTCCGGGGAGCGAATCGATCGATTCTTCCGCCAGGATGTCGCGGTAATGTTCCTCTTTGCGATCGCCGAGTTCCACAATGCGCTCCCGGTCCTCGGGCTCCGCCCATCCGAAGACATGGGGGATGCACATCTCGTTCCGCATCCCGAAGGATCGGGCAAATTGATCCGGGGTGATCTCCTCACCGATCTCCCCGGCCAAGCGAATCCAGGCGGCGTGGTGCTGGTCGTGCGAGTCGATCAACACCCCGTCGAGATCGAAAACCACCCCGATCTGTCCGATATCAACCATGGCCTTGCTTCGTCCGGAGGCGAGGGAAATGCAAGCGGAGAATCCGGGTGAAAACGTCGGTCACCGCATGTAAGCTGACCCTCATGTCCACCCCCGGAGCAGCGCTCGAATGGCGTCCCGTACCGCGCTCGGTCCGTGTCATCGTGAACCCGGCTCCCCTGCGCCGCGTCCCCCTGCTCTCCATTCTGAACCACGCCTTCCGCAAGGCGGGCATCCGCTGGGATGTCGACATCACCCACGGCGACGGCGATGCCGCCACCCTCGCCCGTCGCGCCCGGGAGGATGGCGCCGATGTCATCGCCGTCTACGGCGGCGACGGCACCGTGATGGAGGCGGCCTCGGCCCTGATCGGCGCGTCCACCCCTCTGCTCATCCTCGGAGGCGGCACCGGCAACCTGGTCGCCGCGGAGTTGCGGCTCCCCCCGGCAGTGGAGAAAGCCTGCGAGCTCATCTGCGGAGAACGCTTTGCCATCCGCGACATCGATGTCGGCATGGTCAATGACCGCCCCTTTCTCCTCCGCGCCGGGTGTGGCTTGGAGACGGAAGTGGTGCAGGATGCCACCCGGGAACTCAAGAACCAGTTTGGCAAGTGGGCCTACGTCTTTGCCGGGGTCAAGGCCCTGCAGGAGGCGACGGAATCCGAATACCGCGTGGTGGTCGACGGGCGGGAGCAAGCCTCGGGACGCGGGGTCGCCTGCATGGCGGCCAATGCGGGCACGGTGGGAGTCGGCCGGCTCACCCTCTCCCCGCAGGTCGGCATCGACGACGGCAAGCTCGATGTCTTTTTCCTGAAACGGGCCAACATCGAGGGTATCGCCGAACTCGCCGCCATGATGACCGGCCTGGACCAGGTGAAAGTCGACGGTGAACCCCTCCTCGATGCCTCCCACATGCTCAGCCATTGGTCGGCCAGCCGCGTCGAGGTGGAGACCGACCCCGTCGTGGATGTCCAGGCGGATGGCGACATCGTCTCCCGCACCCCCATGGTCGTTTCGATTCGCCCGAAGTCGCTCCACGTCGTCGTTCCGGCGGGACACTGAACGCTCCGCCCCAGCCCGGCCTTCGCCGATTGACGGGCGGCGCTAGATGATATCTGGTTCCGGAACGCCCATGCAGAAGATTACGGAAGTCCAGTTCATCGGCACCGAGGTCGCCCTCAAGTGGGACGACGGCGCCGAGGGGTTCATCCAGATGGCCCGGCTCCGCGCCCTCTCGCCCAGCGCGGAGACAAAGGGGGAACTCGACCTGTTGGGGAACCCCATCTCGCCGGACCAGGCAGGCCGCGCTTTCGCCGGTGTCACCGTCACCGGCTGGAACCCCGTGGGCGGCTACGCCATCCAGTTCGTCTTCAGCGACGGTCACCGCACCGGCATCTACTCCTACGACTACCTCCGCCAGATCACGAACCCGTCTCTGCCATGATCCCCAACGTCCTCGCCGAACGTTACGCCACGGCCGCCATCCGTTCCATCTGGTCTCCGGAGGGCAAGGTCCGCCAGGAACGGGCTCTCTGGATCGCGGTGATGAAGGCCCAGCGGGACCTCGGTCTGCCCATCCCGGACGAGGCCATCGCCGCCTACGAGGCGGTCGCGGATCGGGTCGACCTCGCCTCCATCGACGCTCGCGAGCGCGTCACCCGCCACGATGTCAAAGCCCGGATCGACGAATTCTGCGCGCTCGCCGGTCACGAGCACATCCACAAGGGCATGACGAGCCGGGATCTTACCGAGAACGTGGAACAACTCCAGGTCTACCGCTCCCTCGAGGCGGTGCGGGTGAAGGTCGCCGCCGCCATTCATCGCCTCGCCGCCCTCGCCGACCGCCATCGCGACCTCGTCATCACGGCCCGCACCCACAACGTCGCGGCCCAACTCACCACGCTGGGCAAGCGTTTCTCGATGTTCGGCGAGGAGATGCTGCTCGCCTCCGATCGCCTCGAACACTTCGTCAACACCTACCCGGTCCGGGGAATCAAGGGCGCCGTGGGCACCCAGCTCGACCTCCTCAATCTCTTCGAGGGCGACGAGGAAAAAGCCGAGCAACTGGAGAGCCAGATCGCCTCTCATCTCGGGATGCCCCGGCGTTTTCGCAACGTCGGCCAGGTCTACCCGCGCAGCCTCGATTTTGAGACGGTGTCCCTGCTGGTCCAACTAGCCTCGGCACCCTCGAGCTTCGCGCGCACTCTCCGGCTCATGGCGGGCCACGAACTCGCCGGGGAGGGCTTCGCCCCGGGTCAGGTCGGCTCCTCCGCCATGCCTCACAAGATGAACTGCCGCAGCTGCGAGCGCATCAACGGTTTCAAGACCATCCTGGGTGGACACCTCGCCATGGCCTCTCAACTCGCCGGCGACCAGTGGAACGAGGGCGACGTGTCCTGTTCCGTGGTGCGACGCCTCATGCTTCCCGACGCATTCTTCGCCATCGACGGCATGCTGGAGACCTGGATCAACGTGCTGGACCAGTTCGAGGCCTACCCCGCAGTGATCGATCGGGAGAACCGCCATTTCCTCCCCTTCCTCCTCAGCACCACGCTGCTCATGGCCGCAGTCAAACGGGGGATCGGACGCGAGACCGCCCACGAGGTCATCAAGGAACACGCCGTGGCCGCGGCAGCGGCGCACCGCTCCGGCGAGGTCTCGGAGAACAACATGATCCCGCGGCTCGCGGGAGATGCCCGCCTGGGATTGACCCGGGAGGAACTGGACGCGGCTCTCGCGGAAGGCTCGCGCCGGGCCGGTGCCACCTCACTCCAGATCGACCGGTTCATCGAGCAGGCGGAGCTGTCCGTCACCGCCGTGCCCGGGGCCGCCGATTACACCCCGGGCGCCATCCTCTGACCTCCGCCCCGCAGGGCCCGGATGCGCTCGACCACGGGCGGGTGACTGTAGTTGAGGAACACATAGGCGGGATGCGGGCTCAGATGGCTCAGGTTGTCCACGCTGAGCTTGCCCAGCGCGTCCACCAGCGGTTCCGCCCCGCCGGTGACCTCACGGGCGAAGGCGTCGGCTTCGTACTCGTTCTTCCGACTGAGCCAGTTCCCCGCCACGGAGAGCAGGTCCCCGACCGGCCGGTAGAGAAGGTAGAAGAGGACGAACCCGGCGTAGAGCGACATCTCCTCAACCCCGAAGGCATCGAAGAGGGACCGGCTCTTCAGAACGAGGCCGAGAAAAAAGAAAACCACCCCGGTGCCCACGATGCTCATCGCGATGCGCTGACGCAGGTGGTTCTTTTTGAAATGACCGATCTCATGGGCGAGCACCGCGACGAGTTCGGGCACGGTGTGTTTCTCGATCAGGGTATCGAAGAGGACGATGCGCTTGTTCGCCCCGAACCCGGTGAAAAAGGCATTCGCCTTGGTCGAACGCAGCGATCCATCCATCACGCTGATTTCGCCCAGGGGAAAATCACATTGCCGCGCCATCTCGTGAATGCGGTCCCGCAGCTCCCCATCTCCGAGCGGCTCGAAGCGATTGAAGAGAGGCAGCAGCCACGCCGGGGCAAAATAGGCGATGAAGAGCATGTAGGCCGAGGTCAGGACCCAGGCCCAGAGCCAGGCCAGGGGCACGGTGGAGAACAGCCAGAGCACGAGGAGCAGCAGAGGCATTCCAAGTAGCGCGCTCAGCGCCAGTTGCTTCACGAAATCGAGAACATACAAAGCCGGCGTCGTCCGATTGAATCCGAACCTTCCCTCGATCCCGAAGGTGTCCACCAGGTCGAAGGGCAGCATGATCAATTGCATCCCGAGAAAGAGAATCCCGATATACACCAGCCCGGAGAGCAGCATGCCCAGCTCGAACCCGCGCACCCACGCATCGAGCCAGCCGAACCCCCCAAGCCACCAGAAGACGAAAAACACGATGAGACCGAAGATCGAGCGCCAAAGGTCGAGCACGGCGCCCGCCAGGTAATAGTCTCGGGTTCTTTCCACCTTTTCCTCGTCGACCGCGGACGCGAGTTCGGGCGGCACCTCCGTCCGAAACGCCTTCAGGTTGAGATAGGTGGTGAAAAAATCGATCTTCCACCAGATGACGTAGGCGGCGAGGATGAGGACAAACCAGACATTGAACTCGATCGGTATCATGGCAAAGAGACTCGGGTAGGTAAGAGCGAAATCCGACACTCCTCCAGCCAAATGGGTCAGCAGACCTTACCGCTCGTCCGGCGCTCCGTCCACCTCCCGTCTGGCGGCTTTCTCCGCCTCCTCGACGAGACGGACCAGTTCGCCGTCGATTTCACGCCGGCGTTCCCGGATCTCCCTGCGGGAGAGGCGCAGATCGATCACCGCGAGCACCAGGATGGTGATCACCCCGAGCAGACACGCGCCCCAGAAAAGGACGAAGACCAGCGGATTCGACTCGATCCGCGGCCGGATCAGCCAGCCTCCGAGCAGGGGAAAGAGCACCGTCAACGCGGTGAGGGCCAAGAGAAGGCGCCGCCTCCGCTCTGGCCTGATCCTGGCGAACCCCATGGCGATTCCCTTCCTCCTGGCGGCCTCCTATCCCCCGGCCGTCATGCGGAACATCTTTCCTCTCCACCCGAGCACGATCGGTTCGCCATTCTCGTCGGGGCAGAAGGCGGTGGGCTGCACCACCGGTTCCGCCACGCTCGGCGGGGTGTGAATGACCCGGTTCTCCACCTCCCCCGTCTCCGCATCGTAGCGCAGGGCCCAGAGATTCCCGAACCTCCAGTCGCCGTAGAGGAAATGTCCCTGCAATTCGGGCATTCCTTCCCCCCGATAGACAAAGCCGCCGGTTATGCTCATGCCTCCGGTCGGGCTGTGATCGTACTCGTGAATCGGATCGATGAAGGTGACCCCCTTGGGCTTCCGGTTCACCTCGCGGATCGCGTCCATGAGCATTTCGCGGGGCTCGAACTCGTGGGTGCCCTCCATGTGCTCCCACCCATAGTTGCCCCCCCGTTCGATCAGGTTGATTTCCTCCCACAGGTCCTGCCCCACATCGGCCAGGTAGAAAAGACCCGTCTCGGGATCGATGTGGCCGCCCCAGGGATTGCGCAGGCCCAGGGCCCAGATCTCGGGGCACGCCAGGGGATCGTTAACGAAGGGGTTGTCCTCGGGGATGCCGTATTCCCGCCCCTCGGACCGCGAGTCGACGTCGATCCGGAGCACCTTGCCCAGCCAGCGCATCTTGTCCTGGGCGGCGAGAAAGACGCCATTGCGACGGCCGCCATCGCCTACCCCGATGAAGAGCCTGCCGTCGTCGGGGTGAAAGATCAGGTTGCCCGAGTTGTGGTTCCAGTCGGGCTGCTGGATTTCCATGAGGATGCGCTCGCTGCCGGGATCGGCGCGATCGGGATCGGCGGCTGACACGGTAAACTCGCTGAGCACGGTGCGCTTTGGCCCCTGCTTGTTGTAGTAGATGAAGAACCGCCCGTTGTTTCGATAGTCGGGGTGGAAGGCCATGCCGAGCAGCCCCTCCTCAAAGGGCCGATGGACCTTCATCCGGTCCCGCACATCGAGGAAGGTCACCGCGTCTTCGCCCGACTCGTCCGCGGGCAGAATCCGAATCCTGCCGGTTTGCTCCACGAGGAATCGCCGCTGGGTTCCGTCGTCGGGAATGAGGAAGGCCACGGGGCGTTCGATCTCGATCCCGGAGTAGATCGGCCGCAGCGCGATCTCGGGCGCAGCTTGCAGAAGGGGGAGCGCGCCGCCGAAAAAGAGGGCACCGACGAGGAGGGGAAGTCGCATCATGACCGGCATTGTAAAGGGAAGCCGGTTGTTGTCGAGACTGGGAAACTACCCTATCTTCGCCAACCCATGCCCAGCTCCCGCGAAATCGCGCAATGGTCGAGGGAACCTCGGGCTCTGGTCCGGGCCTGCCTCTTTCTCGTTCTGCTTTCCCTCATGATCAGCGGCACCATCGCCGCCCTCAAACCGATGGGAGAGAGTCTCTCCTCGCCCTCCCGGGATCGTCAGCTCTACCTGCTCGGCGCCGAAATCGATCCCGACCTCGATGCGGACACCCTCGCCGCCATCATCCGCAACCGCACCCTGGTTCTCATCGGTCGAATCCCCGGCGATTTTCGCGAGATGACCTTTTACCAGGGCTCGGAGGATCGGCGATCGCCCGACTATCCGCTCATCCGGCGTCGCATCGAGAGTTCCACCGCCCTCAGCGAGGGAGTTCGGGAGAGACTCTACCTCCTGCTCGACGGCATCCACGGCACCGGGGAGGAACGCGAATCGGCCCGGGACTCCCTTCTCGATCTCGACGAATCGAAGCGATACCGCAACGAGTTCCTCGGCGATGTCCTCCTCGCCCTGCGCCAGCCCGAAAAAGCCATCGCGCGCTACGTCGAGGAAGGCTCCCGCCACCCGGACGCCGCCTACAGCATCCGTTCCGCGGTGGTGGCCTACACCGAGCGGGAAGAACCCGAAAAGCTGCGCGAAACCCTCTCGTCCCACCCCGGTTTCTGGCGGGTCCTCGGCCCCCGGGAAAGCCTCGCCGCCGCCGCGGCGATCGGCGATTACGGCAGGCTCTTCGCCAGCGCCTTCGCCTACGACTGGATGCAGCTCGGATCGCCCGTCGTTCTCGTTGCCCTGTTCTGCGCCTCGATCTGGTTCGCCATCCTCGCCATCGTGGGACGACTCACTCGTGCAGGCCTCGCCTGGGGCTTTCTCTCCCTGCTGCTCGGCATGGTCAGCACCACCCTGACCCTCTATTTCGTCTACATCCAGGAACACCTGCGCAACTTCACCCATCACCCCGAAGACTCCCTGCTCAACCAGCTCATCGCCATGGTCGCCGGCATCGGGCTCCGCGAAGAGACGCTGAAACTCCTCTGCTACGTGCCGGTCGCGTTCCTCATCCTTCGCCTGCGCAATCCGCTGCTCGCCCTGACCACCGCCGCGATGACCGGTCTGGGCTTTGCCATGATGGAGAACATCCAGTATTTCGCCAAGTCCACCGATGAGTTCGAGCCCTGGGGCCGGCTCCTGTCGGCGAACGCGCTCCATTTCTGCCTCACCGGTATCGCCGGGTTTTCCTTTTATCGGCTGCTGCGCTACCGGGGGCGCGGCTGGGAGAACTTTCTCCTCGATTTTCTCCTGGTGGTCTTTCTCCACGGAGCCTACGACGCCTTCATCCTCGTGCCGCAACTGGCCGAGTACGGCATCGCCAGCCTCGTCATCCTGGCCTTGACCGCCTATCGCTTCCTCGATCTGGTAAGGGACAACATGACACCCGAGGGGCAACACCGCCGGATCGCCCCGCTGGGCGTCTTCGTCGTCGGCTCCACCCTGCTGGCCTGCGGCATCATGATTCTCTCCGTCATCCAGCACGGCTTCCTCGACGCCCTGGCCGGTTTTGCCGGGGCCATCGCCTCCTCGATCCCGCTCGCCTTCGCCTTCATCAGCCGACTGCGGGAAATGTGACCGCCAGCCGGCGGCGGCTCCACGCCCCGCCCGTGGCCGGCCCGTAGAAGGTTATTCGTTGGCGTCGAGGTCCAGTTCCCGCACCCAGATATTGCGGAAACGAACCGGATCGCCGTGGTTCTGCAACTGGATCGGACCTTTCTCCACGACCTTGTTGTAGGTGGCAACCTTCTTGTGCTGCGTGTTTCCGAGGTAAGCCTGGCGGTGCTGAGTCAAAACGCCGTTGTGCAACACCGTGACATACGCCTTTTTCACCAACTCGCCATTCTCATCCCACCTCGGGGCCTCGAAAATGATGTCGTAGGTCTGCCACTCCCCCGGTCTGCGCGAGGCATTGACCAGCGGAGGTTTCCAGCCGTAAAGCGCCGAAGCCTGGCCATCGGCGTACGTCTTGTTGTCGTAAGAATCGAGAATCTGAAGCTCGAAGCCGCCCGGGAAAAAGATGCCGCTGTTGCCCCGGCCCTGCGATCGCAGTTTCACTTCGGCCGGCGCGGCCCACTCGATGTGCATCTGAAAATCACGGAACTCCTGCTTCGTTTCCAGCGCGCCACCCACGCCCTGCTTCTTCGGGGGCACCTCGCAGTAGCCCTCGCCGAGAATCCAGTCCGCCGGGCTTTTGTCCTTCGCCATGACCCAGGCCGAGAGATTGGAACCGTCAAAAAGCACCACGGCATCCGCGGGTGCGCTCGCCGCATCGGGGCCCGGCTCCACCACCCGTGGGCGGGGCCTGGTGTCGTCGTGCACCCTCCACTTCCCGCCGGGCAGGAAGGGCGTGTCGGTGTACCCCGTGGGGTATTTCTTCGGTGGCGTGTCGCCTTGGGGCGCTTTTGGCTTCTCTTCGGCCGTCACCACGGCAACGGCGGCGAGAGCGGGCAGAACAAAGAACAATCGTTTCATCATGCGGGCACAACAAACCGGTTCGCGATACCGCGTTCAACGAAATTTTTGACCGCGAACCGGGCGGGACAGCAGATTTTTCAGACCTGGCCGGCGATCGATTTCCCGGTGGAAAGGAGGTCGTCGCACGCCGTGGCCACCCGGGCCGCCATGCTCTCCTCGGCCAGTTTCAGGTAACCGCGGGGATCGTAGGCCTTCTTGTCGCCAATCTCTCCGTCGACCTTCAGCACTCCGTCGTAGTTGCGGAACATGTGGTCGGCGATGGGCCGGGTGAAGGCGTACTGGGTGTCGGTGTCGACGTTCATCTTGATCACCCCGTAGCCCAGGGTCTCCCGGATCTCCTCCAGGGTGGACCCGGAACCGCCGTGGAAGACGAGGTCGAACTCGGCTTCTTTGCCGTACTTCGCCACCACTGCCTCCTGGCCCTGCTTGAGAATCTCCGGGCGCAGCTTCACCGCACCTGGCTTGTAGTGCCCGTGCACGTTTCCGAAGGTGGCGGCGAAGGTGAATCGTCCCACTCCGTGAAGAGCTTCGTGGACGGCGAGCATGTCCTCGGGCGTGGTGTAGAGCATCTCCGAGGGCATGTCGTCGCTGCCCGCGGCTCCGTCTTCCTCTCCCCCGACCACGCCGGCCTCGACTTCGAGAACGATCTCGTTTTCCGCGGCGAGAGCTAGATACTCCTTGGAGATCGCCATGTTCTCTGCGAGCGGAAGGATGGAGGCGTCGAGCATGTGGTTCTGAAAAAGGTTGTTCTCTCCGCGCGCCCGGCGCTTCGCCGTCTCTTCGATCAGCGGTTTGAGGAATCCCGCCGCTTTCTCCGGCTGACAGTGGTCGGTGTTCAGCGCCACCAGGATGCCATATTGCTCGGCGAGACGATGCGTGACCTCGGCGAGGATGATGGCCCCCTTGGCCGCGTCCTTGTTGTTCAGACCCGAGGCAAACTGGCCCGCACCGGTGGAGAACTGGATGATCCCGTCCGAGTTCTGATCCGCAAACGCCTTGAGCGCGGCGTTAATCGTGATGATGCTGGTGCAGTTGATCGCCGGATAAGCGTAATTCCCTTCCTGGGCGGCATCCAGCATGGCCTCGAACTGTTTGGGTGTGGCTACAGGCATAGTGCCGACCAGTAAAACCGGGTTGTGGCGAATTCAAGTGAAGATATCGTTCGTCAGCCCGGCGAACCGGTCGTTTTGCGATTGTCAGCGAACCCGTAAAACCCTATCATCCGAAACGAATCGTTCATGTCCGAGTCCATTTTCACCAGGGAAGGCTACATTCGCCCGGCGGTGCTGGTCGCCGCTTACCGGGGCGGCATGTTCCCCATGGCGATCGACAGCCGGGGAGAGATCGCCTGGTTTTCGCCCGATCCCCGCGGCATCATACCGCTCGACGGACTCTACCTCCCCCGCGGGCTCAGGAGGGCCCTGAAGAAGGACCCCTTCGAGATCCGCTTCGACACCGCCTTCCCCGAGGTCATGGACGGCTGCGCCGACCGCCACACCACCTGGATCAGCCCCGAGATCAAGCGGAGCTACGTGAAGCTCTTTGAGCTGGGCTACGCCCATTCGGTCGAGTGCTGGCAGGATGGGGAACTCGCCGGCGGACTCTACGGGGTCGCCATCGGCGGAGCCTTTTTCGGGGAATCCATGTTCAGCCGCAAGACCGACGCCTCGAAGATCGCCCTAGTCAAGCTGGTGGATCGACTCAACGAAAAAGGCTTCGCCCTCCTCGACACCCAGTGGTCCACCCGCCACCTCGCCACCCTGGGCTGCATCGAGATCCCCCGCCACGACTACCTCGCTCGCCTGGAACGAGCCCTCCTCCTCCGGGTGAGGTTCTGATCGGCCCCTTGGGTATCCGCGCTTTTCCCCCGGGACGAGGGAAGCCAGCTCATGCGTCGTCCCCGTCCAGGTCGCGGTCGAAAAAATCCCGAAAAACGCGGCGGAACACCTCCCGCTTGAACGGGGGCACCCAGTCGAGTTGGAATTCCCCGGGCCGGATCCATCGTGCCGCCCGAAACTCGGGATCCTCCAGCTCCAGATCGATGTCCTCGCGGCCGCCGAGAAAGCGGCAGAGGAAGTAGGTCTGTTCCTGGCCCCGATAGATTCCGTCCCGCAATTGTCCATCGGGGAAATCGTAGCGATACCCGGTGCGACAGGCCTCCACGGTGTAGGCACTCCGGTCGAGGCCGATCTCCTCCTCCACCTCGCGGAAAAGCGCGCCCAGAAGATCCTCGCCCTCGTCCACGCCACCCTGGGGAAACTGCCAGCATCCCGGATGATCCGCGCGCTCGCACACCAGGATCTCCGCCGTGTCGGTGTCCTCGAGAATGACGGCGACGTTGGGGCGGTAAGCAGACATCATTGTCGGACAAATCGGAAAACTATCTCCTTTTCATACCGTTCTCACGGTCCCATGATCTTCCCGTGAAAACGTCTCCCCGCAAGCAGGAAGTCGGTCTGGCCCACATCCGCCTTCTCGCCTTTCTCGTCGCCCTGGGTTTTCTCACGACGGGACTCGTCATCCACTGGCACCCCGACCGCACGGTCAGGCGCCAACAGGAGGCCCTGCTCGAGGCCGTGGAAAAGGCCAAGGCGGCCCGGATCCGGCGCCTCATGTCGGCGCATTACGAGGACCGCTGGGGCATGACCCCGGAGGAAGCCACCGACGCGGTGCTCGAGGTCCGCAAACACTTCCTCGCCCTGGCTCTCGAGACGGAGGCATGGCAACTCGATCGCGAAGGCTCACGGGCCACAGTCTCTTGTCGGATCACGGTTCGGGGTACTCCCCTGGGACCCGCCGGCGGGATGGCGACGCGCGAGATCAACAAGCTCGCGACGCCTTTTGTTTTCACCTGGGAGAAAGAGAGTTTTCTCCCCTCTACGTGGTGCCTCACCCGCATCGACAATCCATCCCTACCGGATCGGCTGGACAACTACGCTCCGGACCTTCCCTGAATCGATCTCAGGAAGCGAGCCCGGGAGACCAGGCCACAAAAAAACCGGGGCCGCGCGAATTCGCCACGGCCCCGGCAAGGTCAGCTTTACGACAGAACGAGTCCCGAATCAGTCGTTGGAATAGGGAAGAGAAGAGTCCTGGAGGAAAAGCAGGACCCGTCCGTCCTCAGTCTTCACGTAGCCCTTGGTGTATTCCACCTTGGTCTCCACCCCATCGGTGTCGGTGAAGTAGTAATGACCCATGGCGATCGCTTTGTTGCCGAACATCTTGATGTTGTGGTTGTCGAAACGAACGTTTGTCCAAGGCTTCAGGGCAAAACCCTTGTCTTCCTTGTATTTGTCGTTCCCGGACACGAAATACGAGAGGGTGCCCTCGAGGTCCGGGCGGAAGGGTTGTTCCGAGGCGAGAGTCGGCTTGAACAGAATCGGGCCGAGTTCGAAAGCGTAGGCGGCTTTGGCAGCCTTTTCGGCCTCCGCTTTGGCATCATCGCCGGCAGCTCCGATGGCTACCACGGCATTGCCCCACATTTCCTGGGCAGCCGCGATGTCTGCCTTGGTGATTTCCGGACCGTCTGGAAGGGTCCCCATGTGCGCCGCGAGAGGCTTCTCTTCGGCGTGAACGAACGAAGCGAGAACGACGCCGGCGATGCCGGCCACCAACAGGTTGTTTGCAATGTTTTTCATTTTCTGTTTTTTTGGGCAGACAGTTAGGATTCCACCCAGATAACACCCCCCTTAGACGGAGACCGCCGCGATCCTTTCATCGAAAAAACAGCTCGAACTTTCCGCGATGACGGACCCTAGGAATCGGCCTCGCGGAGACGGACCCTCTTTGGACTTGGCGACGAAAAAAAACGGGAGAACGTTGGGCTCATGGGGGGAAGCAGAAAGAAGAGAATTCGATTATTCCTATTGGGATTGATGCTCCTGACCCTTGGAAGCGTTGCCGCCGAGCATGGTGGGACCGATGATTTCGAGGCGGATGGCCTGGCCCAACGATGGACCGGGGTGGGAGACATCCGTGCTTCTCGGGAAATCGAGGAAGGCAATGCCTTCGTCCGCGTCCGGGCAGACCGGGGCGGCATCCTGGCCAGCCGCGCGGGTATCCCCGTTCCGGAATACCGGAAAACCGGTGCCATCCGGTTCCGCTGCCGCGTGCCGGAGGGATTCGCCGTCGAGGACCTCGTCGTCGAAATTCAGATCTACAGCGAAAGCCGGCGAGGGGCCCGTTTCTGGCGCAAGTTGGACTTAACGGACGAACCCGTAGGCCAGTGGCTGACAAGCGAGATCCCCCTGGCGTTCTTCCGGCACAGCGGGGGATTTCATCTCGACTGGGGGGAGGTAGAGCGATTCGGTTTTTATTTTCGCAACGCCGGCGTGCTCGACTTGGACGACATCGCCTGGGTGGCGGCGAACGATCGCCATCCCGCTCCCTGGCTGACACCGCAAGTGCTGGCTCCACTTGCATTCGGCGAGGCCACCGATGTGGTGCGCACGATCGAGGCGGGAAGATTCGTTGTCCTCACGGACGCACCGGTCGAGGCTGAGGGGGCCCGCCTCGAGCTGGCGCGTCTGGAAGCAGCCGTGGCGGGAATCTTCCCCGGGGTGTCGCGCCCTCGCGAGAGGCGGGTCCCCCTGCTCATTTTCGCCGCGGAAGGGGATTACCGGAATTTCTGGCCCTCCTTCGGGGAGGCGTTCGACTCGATCTCTCCACCTCCGCGGAGCGACGGCTATGCCGCCCTCGGTGTGGCGGCCGCCTGGCACGATCCGGCCCAGGGGCCCGTGCGGCCGGTCCTGCTGCACGAGGCTTGCCATGCGCTGCTGGCCCCGGAGTTCGGGCTGGCGAACCGCTCGGAGTGGCTTCACGAAGGATTGGCGAGCTACTTCCAGCTTCCCTGGACCGGGCAGGACCTCGTCGATCTCAATCGCACCCGGATTCGCACCGGCAACCTGGAACCCCTTGCCAAGCTTTGCGACGGCTCCCCCATTTCCCTGGAAAAATATGCGCAGGCCGCCCTGCTGGTGAAATGGCTGGTGGAAGACGAGGAACGGCTCGAGTCTTTGCGACGTGCCATCGAACGTATGAGCCGAGAGGGAACGACCGACCTGGGTAAATTCGTTGAGGACGACTTCGGCATCTCTCTGGAGGAACTGGAGACGCGGTGGCATCGCTGGGCGGAGGGCTTGCTCTAGCTACTCGCACTATTGCATTCTCCGCGACGCATGAATTCTCCCGATGGAGGAGAATCAGCTCGGGAGATTATCGATGACCTCCGAGTTCTACAGTCCGATCTGATCTCAGCCCCGGGCCGGTAGCGGCCGAAATGCTGGACCTCCTTGTTCCCGGTCCGACTTCTCCAACCACCGCGCCACCGAACCGTAAAACCGTTCCAGAAATCAGTTGCAGAACCACGCAACTGTCGCCAATCTCACGACCTCGACTGGCTGGCTGAGAGGATCTTGAGCGACTTCGCCCCGGGTCATTGAAGGTCTCCCACCGAGATGGTTAACCCCCACCGCCAGATCGGACGAGATCACCCCAACGACGCCCGACCTGGCCAGACTTTTTTCCACTCATTGCATGCTTGCGCAACCCTGCATCCATAAGACAATTTCCCCAATCATCGCGGATGTCATCGCGTTGGCGTTCCTGTCCATCTCGAGCGCAAGGAATCGGGGGAGACGGCAAGTCTGCCGTCGAATCCACTCTGGGACCAACTGCCAGGCCGACCTCTCTCAGTGAAATTCTTTTCGGGCCGGACAACACGTGGGATGGCACGTTTGACTCTCTTGCTGCCTGGAAAGAGCAAACAGGGATTCCGCTGACCCTCGGAGGACACCACTGGTGGCATGTGGATCGCGACAACTTTGTCTACGGTGATGGATACGGAATTGCCGGACAGAGAGGGACCTACTACTACTACGCGATCCTGGATCCCTCGATCGAATTGGGGCCGGATGCCCCGTTCGACAAGGTAGGGGTGAATCTGCAGGGGCGCTTTCGTGATTCAGGAGATCTGCTGCGCCCCTTCTACCCGGGGACGGCATGATTCTACGAGGCCTACGGATGGGCCGAGAATTCTCTGGGTAGATTCAAAGCGGGACAGATTGCGACGAATTTCGGCCTCGCCTGGGACAACAGCTGGTGGGAAGGCGTGCCCTACTTCGACGGCTACAGCTTCGATCCCGACTATGGCTTGGAATGGTCGAGGACCTTCGCGGTGTCGGATCGACTGTCACTCCCGGTCAGCGCCCAATTCTTCTTCGCCGAAGATGGCATCAACGGATCGCTGGCGGGAGCGGATCCAGAATCAGTCCCGGGATTCAACGAGAGAAATACAGGGATTCTCCGCATGGCCCCCACCTGGCAGCTTTGGAATGAACACAGTTTGCGATGGGGGGGTTCTTTGCTTGCCGGAGAACTGGAGAATGGCGCCAGGCTCGGACTCGATGACCGTCGGATTGCCTGGGGAACGGATCTTACGCTTACCCTCGGAGATCTCAGCATCTACGGCGAATACATCGACAGTCATGGGACGGTCAACCCCGCGAGGTATGTTTCCGGTGGACCCAGCGACAGGCAAAACAGCGCGCGCTTGGGAGCCGCGTATCAGCCGGGCTGGCTCGGCGTGAGGCTCAACCATTCACTCGGTTGGGATCACCTCTGCGAACCTTCTCCCCAGAGGACACCGGTGCTCTTCCAGGCCGGGGCGTCGAAGCGGGGACGTGCCTTCGCCGCGAAGCACGCCGAGTGCGTGTTCAGCTCGGGTCTTACGAGAGTGATGGTGGCCGAGATCGTAAAGGACATCCGGGAGCTGGCGGTCTCCTTCGGTCGGGCTCCGGATTCTGTGCTGATCTACACGGCCTTTTGCGCCGTGACCGGGCCTGACGAAGAATCCGCAAGGAACCGCTACGAGGACTACCGAAGACATGTGAATCTGGAAGGCACGCTGACTCTTTTCGGCGGCTATTCCGGAATCGATTTTTCCGGGGTGGATCTGGATCTACCGCTCCAGTATGTCGAGAGCAATGCCATCCAGACTTTCGTCCAGGGTTTCACCTCGGCCGACCCCGACCGGCAATGGACGCTTCGGGAGATCGGGGAATTCCTCGGGATCGGTGGATTCGCCCCGATTGCCGTGGGCGACCCGGCCAGCCTGGCTGCTGAAATGGCTCTCTGGATGGACGAGACCGGAATAGACGGCTTCAACCTGATCTATTCCGTAAGCCCTCAGGATGTAAAGGACTTCGTCGATCTGGTCGTCCCGGAACTGCAACGGCGTGGTCTCTATCGGACAACCTATCCCGATGGAAAGACCATGAGAGAAAAACTCTATGGCCCAGGGCAGCGTTTTCTCAGAGCGGATCATCCCGGTGCGGAGTTCCGGAGTTCGCGAATGGATGGCGTGAGTTATCCTCGCATTGCCGACGCAGAGAAGCTTCAGGACAGATCGCAGTGATCACTCTCCGACGCTCTGCAGGAACTGGGCGAGATACTGTTCGGCCTTATCCAACTCGGACTGGCCAGGCGTGTGGGGAAGCGCCTGCACCACATCGAGATCGATGCCGGTCACTTGAGTCAAGCCTTCCGCCAGGTGCGGGGGAAGATCCATGATTGCGTCCATCCGCCAATCATCATCCCAGAGAAATTCATCCCAGAGTCCCCCATCCACCGTCAGTCGTTCCCAGACATCGAGGGTCATCTTCTCCGACAGATAAGGATTTGGCTCGGCGGGGTCCAGTCCGGTGTCTTCGAAAATCCAGGAAACGTCGACCTCGGAGCTTCTGCTCCGGACGAGAAGCCGATCGATACTGGTCCAAACCATCCGGCGGGAAGAATCCCCCAGCCAGGACAATTCCAACTCGGAGCAGACGCTTCCGAGCGCCTGGTCAAGCAACTCCGCCACGATCGCTTCTTGAATGCCGGAGTGCCCCTTCTCCGGCACAGGGATCGGTTCCAAAAGCGCTTCGAGGGTCTGATAGACGGCGTAGATCAGTTCGTCCCATTCGAGGCGGCAAAGAATGCTTTCACTCACCATCTCTGCCACCGGTCTGATGCCACGCATGGCCCGAAGTTCGTCCAGAGGAAAAACGAAGGCGGAGAGATCGGCCGGATGGTATTGCTTGCCGGCACGGGACAGGGAATGTGGGCTGTTCCACATGATTCTCGCGATCCTACGCCGACTCGGGTGGCCTTTCGAGCAACTTTTGCCGGGAAATGCTCATCCCGAATCCTTGATCAGGAGATCGATCATTTTGCTCCTCGACAACCGCCATCCCCTCTTCCCTCGTGGGCATCGGGTAGTGTGCTAAAGTTTATCTTGCACCGGCCACCTTCTGGCGAAGGCGGCTACATTTCGCTCCCGCGCTCGCCAGAGCGTGGACCGATTGGCGAATGACATCTGGTGAACGAATCTCCTTTAGCCGCGCTCGCCAGAGCGTGGACCCTCCCGCAACGCCCACCTTCTGGCGAAGTCATTTCCCGTAGCCGCGCTCGCCAGAGCGTGGACCCTCCCGCAACGCCCACCTTCTCGCGAAGGCGGCTACATTTCGCTCCCGCGCTCGCCAGAGCGTGGACCCACTGACGAATGGCTTCTGGTGAAGGATTCTTCCGTAGCCGCGCTCGCCAGAGCGTGGACCGAATCGCATCCTGAAGTAGGTTCTCCGGCAAAGAAGGTTCGCCATGATCTCCTCCTCGCCGCCGGTCATGCCCATAACCACCAATCCCCGCCGCTATGGTTGATCTTCCCGGTCGCCAGGAGCGCCGCGCAGAACCTGATGGCAACCCGGGATTCAACGCACCACGAAAACCCGCCGGTCGACCTGAGTGAAGCGAACAGGACCCCGCAAGACATCCAGGCGTGCGCAGTGAGACTAGCCCGAATATTTCATCAAAAAAATCGCGTGGTTGTTAAAAGTCATTAAGG
>CAZLUZ010000069.1:0-23556 GCA_964562825.1 uncultured Akkermansia sp. | reverse complement strand
TGCCGGTCTTGTCGTGAGTGCCCGCGCCGTGGACCGTGCCGGCGTTCTGGGCGACGTGGAAGTCGATCGTCCAGGGACGCAGCATTTTTACCATCTCCTCGTATTGTTGGTAGAACTCCTCTTCGCTGTAGCCCTCGTGAAGAAGAGCGCACTCGGGAGCGTTATACCCCAGCAGGTAGAGATACGTGTGGGCGAGGTCGGCCTGAAAACCAAGCGTGCCGGGCATGCCAACTTCCTCCAGGAGATTGAGCATGTCCTTCCAGCTGTGCATGCCCGCCCAGCAGATTTCGCCTTCGGCAGCGAGACGCTCCCCGTGGTCGGCGGCGATCTTGGCCGCCTCGCGGAAGGTCTCGGCGATGATCCGGGTATTACCCACGGGATCCTGACGCCATTTTTCCACCCCGAACTCGGCGGAGTCGATGCGGATGACGCCATACCGACGCACCCCGTGCCGATTGAACACCCCCGCGATGCGGCAGGCCACCCTCACCGCCTCGAGAAACTTCTCGCGGGATACGGAGTCGCCCATCGCGGAATCTCCCACCGTTCCTCCCCAGACCGGGGCCACCAGCGATCCCACCTGGAATCCCAGGTTCTGGATCATGTCCGCGATCCGGATCAATTCGTCTTCCCCGGCATTGGGATCGGTGTGGGGATGAAAGAGAAAATAGTCGATCCCGTCAAATCGGCGGCCGTTGACTTCCGCATTGGAGGTCAGTTCGAGCATCCTTTCGAGACTGATGGGCGGTTCCTGACCCTCCTCGTCGCCCTTGCCGACGAGTCCGGGCCACATCGCATTGTGCAATTTCAGCGCTGACATAGGTTTTTGGGATTTTCGCCATTCAGCCTAGCGGTTCGAGGGTGGTAAGCAAGGTTGAAAACCGCGCCATGATGGCTTAGCATCCCTCCTGATTCGTCTCAATAGCACATGAAAAGATCGATTTTTCTCTCCGCCTTTCTTCTCACCATCGCCGCAGGGACCCTCGGATTGCTGGCCGATGAAAAAAACGAGGAACTTCCCAAGGTTTACTTCGATGTCGAGGCGGATGGGGAGGAACTGGGTCGGATCGTGCTCGAACTCCGCACCGATGTCGCTCCGAAAACGGCGGAGAATTTCCGGGCTCTGGCCACGGGGGAAAAGGGCTTTGGTTTCAAGAGCAGCACCTTTCACCGCGTCATTCCGGGGTTCATGGTCCAGGGTGGCGACTTCACCAACCACAACGGCACCGGAGGGCGTTCGATCTACGGTGAGAAATTTGAGGACGAGAACTTTGAGTTGAAACACACCGGGGCGGGAGTCCTCTCCATGGCCAACGCCGGACCGAACACCAACGGCTCGCAGTTTTTCATCACGCTTGCCAAGACGCGCTGGCTCGACGGGAAACACGTGGTTTTCGGCCGGGTCGTGCAGGGCATGGATGTGGTGAAAAAGATCGAGGCTCTCGGCTCGCGTTCGGGCCAGACCTCGAAAAAGATTGTCATTGCGGACTCCGGAGAATTGAAGTAAGGCCTCTTCACCGAAGATTTCGACCGCCGCCGTTGCGAAGGGCAACCGCGGCTTTTTTTTCACCTCAGACCTCAGCTTCAGGAGATACCAGCGATGAGCCAGGAAACCACCGACTTGCCCCAGGTGTACTTTGACATGACCGCCGACGATGCCGCGCTCGGGAGGATCGTCATGGAGTTGCGTCCCGACGTGGTCCCCCGCACGGCGGAGAATTTCCGCGCACTCTGCACCGGCGAGAAGGGCATCAGCTACAAAGGCAGCACGTTCCACCGAGTCATCCCCGACTTCATGTGCCAGGGGGGAGACATCACCAACCACGACGGCACCGGGGGACAATCGATCTATGGGCGGAGGTTCGACGACGAAAACTTCGAGCTGAAGCACGAGGGCGAGGGCATTCTCTCCATGGCCAACGCGGGTCCCCATACCAACGGGTCCCAGTTCTTCATCTGCACCGTGGAGACCGCCTGGCTGGACGGGGCCCACGTGGTCTTTGGCAGGGTGGTCGAGGGCATGGATGTGGTGAGGCAGATCGAGTCCTACGGCAGCAAGAAGGGACGCACCTCCAAGGTCATCCGGGTTGCCGATTGCGGGCAACTCTGATCCCGCCGCCCGTCGCGGGATCGATCCAACGCGCGTCGGTCGCCAACCGGTAAGCGGACGTCAGGCCGCGCCGTCAAGCGGCGGCTCCCGCGATCGACCCGATCACCGCGACGACGACGATGAGCACGTAGAGGGTGATGAAGACGATCGCCAGGATTCCGATGTATTTCCAGAAGGCCCGCTGTTCGTTCAGGGCCAGGATCAGTCCGTTCTCACTGGGCGACTCCATCAGTTCGGAAACGCGTCTGGAGAAATTACCCAGCTTCAGGGCGGGGTAGATGTAGGCGAGGGCGAAGGCGAGGTAGAGGACCCCGAGGACGAATCCCATGATGGGGGCGCCCAACCCGGGCATACCGCCCTGTCCGGCCATCGAGGCCCCGCCGAGTGCGCCTACCACGAACATGACGATGGCTGCCAGAACGAGAAAGGCGGCGCCGATCCAGAGAAGGACGCTGAAAAAGAGGGTCCAGCCCTTGGTGCGGGCCAGCTGATCAATGACGGCTGAAGAGGTAACCATGCGATCACCTTGGCAAAATTGACCGGGCGAGGCAAGAATCAAATTTGTCGCAAATTTCGACTCTGGCGATGGCGCGCCAAGCCCGAAGAGACCAGCGCTCCGGCCACGGCGCGAAGTTCCGTCACGTTCTCCGGTTCAGGGCAAGAAAAAATTGGACGGAGGCCGATTCTTACAGTTAGCCTTCGCCGGCTGTAGACACGAACCCATCGCCATGAAGAAGCTTCTCACCTTGAATCTCCTCCTCGCCTTCGCGATCTGGGCTCCCTTCGCCAGGGGGCAAAACGGGAACGTCGCGATCGTGGATCTGGACGCCGTAGCCCGGGAACTCGGGGTCCTTGAGTATATCGCGGTCACCCTCGACAACACCCGGGTGGAGATCGACGAACAACTGAAGGGCCTGCAGAGCAACCTCCAGGCACAAATGAACGAAACCCTCCAGCAGGTCGGCGATAATCCGACCACGGAACAACAGCAGAGGATCGCGCTCACCCAGCGCGAACTGAACACCCAACTGAATGAGGCCCGGCTGGAAGGCGGGCAGAGAATCGAGATTCGGAAGCTGGAGCTGATCAAGGAATTCCGCGACGCCCTCAGGCCCCACGCTCTGGAACTGGCCAAAGAAAAAGGTTTCGGGGTCGTGCTTAACAAGGTGATGCCCCCGGTCTACGCTTTCGACGAGGGCGCCGACATCACCGCCGAATTGACGGAGAAAGCGAGAAAAGCCGGCCTGACGAGGAAAGCCCCGAAGCGAATCGCTCCCGGCGGGAACCGGTCGAACGAGGAAGGGGAGTGATCCCGGCGCCCTTGAGGGCATCGCCTCCGACAAGAATCTGTTATGGCTACAAAAGTAGGAATTATCGGTGCTGGCGGTATGGTCAGCTATCACATCAAGGGGTTCAACCAGGCCGGCGCTGAAGTGGTCGCCATCGCCGACATCAACGAAGAAGCCGCGCGCAAGGTGGCGGACAGTTTTGGCGTTCCCAAGGTCTACGGGAACCCCGACGACATGCTGGACAGCGATATCGATGCGGTATCGATCATCGTTCCGAACAAATTTCACGCTCCGCTTGCGACGAAGGCCTTGCAGGCGGGGAAACATGTGTTCTGCGAAAAGCCCCCCGCCCTCAGCGCGGAAGAGGCCGAAGCCATGATCCAGGTGGCCGGCGAGGTGGGTCGCACCCTGATGTTCAATTTCAACAACCGAGCCCGCCCCGAGTCGCGCGAGATCATGAAATTGATCCGGGCGGGCGAGATCGGACGCGTCAATTCGGCCCAGGCGAAGTGGATTCGCCGCACCGGTATTCCCGGATTCGGCGGCTGGTTCACCACCAAGGCGCTGGCCGGAGGAGGTGCCACCATCGATCTCCTTCACATGCTCGACCTCGCCATGTGGTTCATGGGCTACCCCGAGCCCTCCCACCTGTTGGCCCAGACATTCGACGATTTTATCACGGACAAAAACTTCAAAGGACCGTGGGGCATACCGGACAAGGAGGACGGGGTGACCGACGTGGAGGCCGCCTGTCACGGATTCATCCGGTTTCGCACCGGTCAGGTCCTCAGTCTGCAGATCTCCTGGGCCGAGATGGTCAAGCGCGAGGAGGTCTCCGTGGTTTTCCAGGGAACTCGGGCCGGGGGCAAGGTGGAGCGCCTTTTTGGCACCGATGGAGTCGACGAAACCGCTATCGACACCTGCGAACTCTACGTCCAGGAAGACGGGAAGTCGGTGAACAGGGTGCTCCGGGCCGAGGAGTGCGAGGACATGGGACGCATCGGTTCAGCGCGAAACTTCATCGAGGCCCTGGAGAGCCGCGCCGAGCCTCTCAATAGCACCCACGAGGCGCTCATTCTGATGAAGATCATCGACGGGCTCTATCGCTCCGCGTCGAGCGGTGAACCCGTCTCCTTCACGAACTGATCCGGTCGCAAGTTTTCCCGAGAAACCTCTTGCCTCGCCTGCGGGGTGAGAGGTTTTTGTGGAGTGAATTACGAGGATCTCCGCGCGATACTGCACTATGTCCCCCAGTTCCGCGGGGAGACCTTCGTCATCTCGCTGGATGGTGCGGTCATCGAGTCGCCGGACTTCTCCAGCATCCTCCTCGATCTCGCGGTGTTGCGATCCCTGAGCGTGAATGTGGTTCTGGTCCACGGCGCATCGGCCCAGGTCGCCTCGCTCGGGGCGAAACGGGGGGTGAAACTCTCCAATACCGACGGCACGGGGGTGACCGATGCGGATACGCTGGAGGTTGCCATGGACGCGATCTCGCGGCTGAGCAACCAGGTCATGCAAAGCCTGACCACGCTGCGCATACCGGCGGCCTCGGCCAATGCGGTTCACGCCCGCCCGGCCGGCGTCATCGGCGGAGTGGATCGACGATTCACCGGGGCGACGGACCGGGTCGATGCCGCCATGCTGCGCAGTTTTCTGGAGCGGGGTATCCTGCCCGTGGTGCCCCCGGTGGGATACGATCGGGGTGGGGGAACCCTGCGAATGAACTCGGATGCGGTGGCGAAGGAAGTCGCGGTCGCGCTCGGAGCCTCGAAACTGGTCTATCTCTCCATCGAGGATCCTCTCGCTCTCACCGGGGCAGAGGGACGTCAGTTTTCCTCGGAGCGAGCTGCCGCCTTTCTCGAGGAGGCAAGGGATCGGTTTCCGACGGGTTTTGTCTCCAAATGGAGGCAGGCGATCCGCGCGATACGGGACGGCGTGACCCGGGTGCATCTGGTGGGGGCGAATCGCAACGATGCCCTGCTCGCCGAGCTTTTCAGCAACGAGGGCATCGGGCTGATGATTTTCGCCGATGCCTACCATCAGGTCCGGTCTGCGACCAGTGCCGATGCCGACGAGATCTATTCACTGATCCGGACGGCGGTGGAGGAGGAGCAGTTGCGGGATCGGTCCCGGACGGAGGTCATGAGCCGGATCAATGATTACCTGGTGCTGACCATCGACGGGAATGTGGTCGGCTGCGTGGCCATGCACCACTACGCGGTGGAGAATCTCGCCGAGATGGCCTGTCTCTATGTGAAACGGGGACACAACGGCCTGGGGTATGGCCGCATCCTGATTGAAGCGGTACGATCCAAGGCACGCGAACTCGGGGTGCGCCACCTTTTCGCCCTGTCGACCCAGGCTGCCGGCTATCTGGAGCGAGAGGGGTTTCGGCAGATCGACGATCTTTCTCTTCTTCCCCGGGAGCGCCTCGAGGAGTGGAAAGGCAACGCGAGAAATGCGGTGCTTCTGACCGTTTCCGTGGCGAACTGATCCGTCGGGGGATCCGGGTTCGGGTTGCATCAATCGGCCCGGATCACAAACGCCGTGGTGTCGTCTCTTCCCACCTCCCGGACAGAGCGGTCGACGAGGTCGTGGACCACATCGTGGGGATTCATCTTCGCCAGGCTGGCCATGAGAAAGGCCTGCTCGATGTGTTTGTCCCACAGACCGTCCACGATTCCATCGGAGCAAACGAGGAACCAGTCACCGGGGTTCACGCTGGATACCCCCAGCTGCGGTGTCATGTCGTGACAGCGGGCGCCCACCGCCTGGGAGAGGACGTTTTTCCGTGGGTGAAACCGAGCCTGGCGTTCGTCGAGACGTCCCCGGTGAACGAGGTCCCCGACGAAGGAGTGGTCCACGGTCAGCTGATGCAGAACTCCTCTGCGGAATCGGTAGAGCCGGCTGTCTCCCACGTGCCCGAAATGCAATTCTCCGTGGAAAAAGAGAGCACACACCACGGTGGCGCCCATATCCTGGAACTCGGGGCGATTCTCCGCGACGCGCAGCAGGCGCCAGTGCAGGGACTGGATCGCCGATTCGATGAGAGCGAGAGGAGAGGCGCATCCCGTGAAATTTCCCAAGCGGGCGGGGAGGTAGCGGTGGAGTTCCGCAATCACCAGGCTGCTGGCGACGGCACCCCCGGCGTGGCCGCCCATGCCATCGCTGACGGCGAAGATCAGGCCTTCGTTTTCGATCGATCCAATGCCGTCATCGGGTTCCTCTGCCGCGCACCCATGCTGACAGCGGAAAACCGAGTGGGAATCTTCGTTCTGGTCCTTGCGCGCGCCTTTCTGCGTGTATCCGGCCCAAGTCAGGGTGGTGGCGCGGCGCATGCCGATCGGACTGCCGAGAATACTCGCGGACTCGAAGTCGATCACGCCGTGTTTTCCTCGATGGGGATCGAAGGTGACGTTGCGTTCGCTCTCGCCGCCGTGGACGACGCCGTAATCCTCGCGCAGGGAGAGAAAGAGTTCCGCGGCCCTGCCTTCAGGCAGGTTTTCGGCCGGAGCGCCGCCGTGGGTGGTGACCAGACAGAGCGCCTCCGGGAGGCGCCGGAGCAGACGGGGCACAAAGTCGCAGCCTCTCGCCTCCAGTTCTTCCAAAACGCGGCACTCGTTTTCGAAGCGCTCCTTCGCGTCGGAACCCAGGAAGGTCTTGTATACTGCCCCATCGTACCCGACCCGAACGGTCGAGCGAGTTCCTTCCGCCGCTTTCGCCATGTGGCCGAGAAATTCCGGAACATTCCCCCGGAAGTCAAGAGTGGCCTTTCGCGTCGGACCCACAGACGCGGGTATTGTCGAAGGGCCTCTCATCCGTTCTACTGGAGATGATGCGATTAATGTTCCTGCTCCTCGGCCTCCTCCTCACCCGGGCGGCGGCAGATTCGCCCAACGTGATTCTTCTCTACACCGATGACCAGGGCTACGGCGACGCGAGTTGCCTGAACCCCGAGGCCAAGTTCCAGACGCCCAACCTGGACCGGCTCGCCGCCGAGGGCATCGCCTTCACCAACGCGCACAGTTCCGACACGGTGTGCACGCCGTCGCGCTACGGCCTGCTCACGGGGCGCTATGCCTGGAGGACCTCGCTGAAGCAGGGCGTGATGGGCGCCGAGGGGGCCTGCCTCATCCCGCCGGGCCGACCGACCCTCGCCTCGCTGCTCCGGGACCGCGGTTACGACACCGCCATGGTGGGCAAGTGGCATCTGGGCATGGATTTTCCCGGAACCGGGCCCGATAACCGGGATTGGACCGAGCCGGTGCGGGACATGCCGCTGGACAAGGGTTTCGATTACTTTTTCGGCATCCCGGCCTCGCTCAATTACGGCATCCTCGCCTGGTTCGAGGGCAGATTCGCCGAGACACCGCCCACGCTTTTCACGGCAAAGAAGCCCAATGCCCGGCACGTCGATTACCGAATCATTCCACCCTACCAGTCGAGCCCGGAGGAAACCCGAAGGGTGCTCGGTCATGAAGGCATGGAGGTGGCCCCCGATTTCGCCGACGACCAGTGCCTGACACGGTTCACCGACAAGGCGATCGCCTGGATGGGGCGTCATGGGAGGGCGGATCGAGGCCGGCCTATCTTCCTCTATCTCCCCCTGACGTCGCCCCACTATCCCGTGTGCCCCCTGCCGCGTTTCCACGGTGAGGGCGAGTGTGGGGCCTACGGGGAATTCGTCATCGAGACGGATCATCACGTGGGCCGGATCCTCGATTTCCTCGCCGATGCCGGTCTCGAAGAGAACACCCTGATCATCTTCACCAGCGACAACGGCCCGGAGCGTTCCTGGGTGGAGCGGATCGAGGAGTTCGATCACGACAGCAGCGGGGTGTATCGCGGGGGCAAACGAGACATCTACGAGGGAGGACACCGCGTTCCCTTTCTGGTGCGTTGGCCCGGGGGCATCGTCGAGCCGGGACGTGTCAGCGACGCCCTCATCGGGCAGGTGGACATTTTCGCCACGCTCGCCGATCTCACCGGCGGTCCGACCTCGGATGGCGGCGAAGACAGTTTCAGCTTCGCCCCCATTCTGTTCGAACCGGAAGCGGATTCGTTGCGGGTCCCCCTGGTCAATCACGGCATGAAAGGGCGATTCGCCGTCACCAATCACGAGAGCTGGAAACTGATCCTGCCGCACGGTTCGGCGGGGGAGGAGTTGTACCATCTGCAGTCCGATCCCGGCGAAGAGAGAAACGTGGTGGCCGAGAGACCGGCGCTCGCCGACAGACTCCGCTCGGTCATCACCCGGATTGTGGTTCGCGGGCGCTCCACTCCGGGCCCGGTGGTGGGGAATGATACCGGGTATTGGAACGACCTTACCTGGATGACGCGGGAAGCGTATGCCTCGGCGAACGGGGGAGCGATGGAGAGACCGTCTGTTCAGCCCTGACGCAATTTCTGCAGATACACATTCCAACGGGTCTCCAGAGGTTCCGTGACCAGGGTCACATCGCGGGTGCGTTTGCTCCCCGGAGAGTAGACCCGGATGCGGAAGCTGGTGCCGGACGATTTGGAGCGGAGCACGGAAAAGAGGTCGTTGCGACGGACCAGGGGCTTCCCGTCGCAGGAGAGGAGGATCTCTTCGCTCCTGACTCCGGCCCGGCTCAAAGGGCCTTTGTCTCGCACCCAGCGCACCGCGAGCCCTTGCATGCCGGCGGGGAGTTGATCGAGCAACTCGCGGTCCATGTTCCACAACTCCCAGACCCAGGCGCCGATCCCCGGGGTGCTCGCGCTCGTTTTCTGCTGTGCGATGCGGCGAATGGCAGAAGGGGGACAGGCCATGCTCAGACCACTGGACGGCGCACCGGCGTCGCCCTTCAGCCGGCCGCTCTGCACGCCGATGATTTCGCCTTCCTGGTTGACCCAGACTCCTCCTGAGGTGAATACCGGGTTGATGGCGGCGATGAAGGTGTGGGCGATATAGCCATCCGACGGCTCGAAGTCGGTGTAGTTGATTCGGGAAGAGGCCATCGTTCCCGAGATGATCAGGGTGCGCCTCTTCAACGCGGGCCCGAAATTGAAAACCGGCTGGGTCGGCGAAGGCGTGTAAGTGGCCACCTCCAGTGCGGGTAGGGCCCGCTTCGTGTTCAATTCGAGCAAGGCCAGGTCGTGCCCGAAATCGTAGGCGATCAGGTTCGCCGTGAATAGTCCGTAGTCCTCGGTCAGGATGGTGATGTAGGCGTTCGGCCGGGGAAAAAGATGAGCCGCGGTGACGACGTAATTTCCTTCGCCGGATGTCTCCACGATGGCACCGCCCCCGCGAAGTTGTCCGTCGACGAGCACTTCCACGCAGGATTTGCCGACCCGCTCGACGACCTTGGGCGCCAATGCGGAGCTGGCGCAGAGAGAGGTCGTGGCCAGGAAATAGGCAATGGAGAAGAGGGCGGGCGATCTCATGGGGGGTGGCCAAAACTACAGATGGCAGGGGTCCTTGTCCACCGTCATTGTTGCGACGAAGCGAGTCGCGCTGCCGATCTCGTTCAGAATCACGGTTCCGCCATCGAGACGGCCGGTTTTCGGGTCGATCGAGGGGAGCGGTAGTTGCGCGGGCACCCGGGTCCTCTTGCGGATGTCAAATCTCAGGCTGAACCCCGGTCGCACCGCGCGGCCCATCTCCAGGGCGACACGTCCCATGGTCGTGCGAGGATTGATCTCGCAACAGGTGCGCAGGGCGAGATCGCCCTTTTCCGTCCGGTAGAGGTAGGCGTCGATTCCCACCGGCCCGCGGTATCCGTGAGCAGCGATCCAGTTCCCGAGATCGACCAGGAACGGGCTCCCGGGTTCGTAGCGAGGCAGGACCTGGTCCATCAGGAAGCGCGCCACCTCCGGGTTCAGGCCCCGGCAGAATTTCGGGGTGTGGAGACTGCCCCGGTAACGGCCCCGATCATCGACCAACTGTCGCACCTGACCCAATCGGTGCAGGGACGCTCCGTTGGCATCCAGCTGAACGGAGAAATCGAGCACCCTTTGGTGAAGCGGTTCGACCACCAACGCGGGATCGGTCTGCAGCCAACGTTCGGCCAGGGCGGCGGCCTCGGCCGGATCAGCCGGAAAACCGAGACCGCGACCCGCCGCGGATAGGGGCCTTTTCATCACGATCGGGCCGCGGCGGCGACAAGCTTCCTCCACCTCGACGGGGTCGGAATACACCTTCGCACCGTCCGCCCAGGCGGCCAGGGCCGAGACCTGCTCGCTTTTGGAGAAGAGATTCTCCCAACCCTCCCGCCAGAGGCAATCGGCGGGGCACAATCCTCCGAAGCGTTGCCCCAGCCCCGGCGATACCGACCAGGGCTGGATGGCCCGAACTTTGCGTTCGTAGAGGCCGGAATCGCCAGGCAGACTCCCGTCGGGGAGCAGGGGTTCGATCTCGGGCAGAGGTAGTCCCCATCGCCGTAGCGTTTCGAGATGGTCCAGGGATGGGGGGCGGCGCATCAGAGCGATGTCATCCCGGCGGGCGAGAAAAATCTGCAGAATCTCCAGATCCACGACCAGGGATCGCACCGCTCCTCCGGGGCGGTAGTGCGCCGGGGTGGGGGAGGCCAACTCTTCCTCGACATCGGGATTAAAACAGGTGACGCGCGGTGTGCGGCCCTTGGATCTCTCGAACACGCGGAGCCGACGGATGAAATCTTCGTCCAGGCCGCTTTCGCGACGTCCCGCATCATTGAAGGCGGTTCCATTGCCCTTGGCCCGGCTAGGCGAGAGGGGCAATCGGAGACTGCGGTCGTAGGCGTCCCAATCGCTCTCCCCCGGCGATTTCCAGCGGCGGAACCACTTCAGACCGTAGCCCACGTGATCGATCTCGTCGCGGTAGATTCGCTCCATGATCTTTGCGGTTCTCGGGTCGCCCGCCTCCCGGAGGATGGCCCCGTAGTGGAGCGAGTAATCGAGGTTGGCCTGCTCGAAGGTGAGGCTCAGTCGCGAGACGTAATCGAAGGGCGTCTCCATCGGGGCAACCGTGTCCCAGAAAAAGCGGCTCAGGGAAAATTCGCCCAGTTGGACGCCGCATTCCTTCATCCTTCCCAGGTACCAGAGGGTGTGTTTTTGTTCCTCCTGCAGGGTGCGAAAGAGGCCTCGTCGAAAGGATTCCGGGGCATCGGGAAACTTGAGCAGGGCCAGAGCCATCAACTCTGCCGCAAGAAGTTCGTGGTTGGCGAAAAAATGAAGCAGCCTTCCCCGGTTCTGCTCGTCCACGAACGAGGCGGACGACGTCATCGGGACCTTGGCTCGGCAGGGCGCCGCGGCCGGTCCGGTCCGATAACACGAGCCGGAGCGTCGCCGGACGGCCGGGGATGATGCGGCCCGCGATGGGTTTGCCGCCGCCGAAGTCTTCCGGTTCGTCCCCGAGACGCAGTTTCTCCAACAGGTCGTTGCTGAAAAGCACTCGTTCGGCGTAGTCCCGGACAGTCAAATGGAGCGAAGGATTTGGTGGGTTGACCCGTTATGGGCGCTGCAGCAATGTGAACAGAACCTTTCGTAGCATCCCGTCCCCATGCGCAATCTCGTGGCGAAAATCCCCCTGATCTCCTCCTTTGGCAAGGGGTGGAGGGCGCTTTCCGACAAGATCGGCGGCGCGACCGGGGGCCAGAATGCGATCGGCACCAAGGCGGCGTTCGGCGTGCTCGCTCTCGCCATGGGACTGATCTTCAACGAGGGCTTCGGCGCCTACGTGGAGCAGTCCCGGGCGATGGCCGAGGCGGGCACCGCGGAGGCTCTCGCCGATGCCCCCTCCATCGTTCCCCTGGCGGGCAAGGGGATCGGGGTTTTCATGACGCTGGTCGCCTTCTTTCTCAGCCTCTGGATTCGTCCCGGGCACCGGGGCAACCTGGTGGTTCTCTCGCTCTGGATCGCTGCGGTGGGCTGTTTTGTCGCCTGGGTCCCCACTGACGTGGTGTCCACGCAGAGCGCCCTCGCGGGCAAGGCTTTGGCCGGCGAGGAGCCCTCGATTCCGGCCTATCTCGGGAAAATTCTGCTCATCGGCTTTTTGATTTTCAGTCCGCCAATCGCCGCGCAGCTCTATTTTCGCCTCGGAATCCTCGACCAGTATGTGGTCAAGTCATTCCTTTCGCCCTTTGTCTTTTGTATCGCCGCGTTCACCTCGATCTGGCTGATTTTCGACTTCACGGACAACGGGCCGGCTTTCAGCGGCCTGCCTCCCAGCTGGCTCATCCGGTTCTACGTGGTCCAGTTCCCCTACGTCATCCTTTTTGTCCTCCCCATCGTCATCCTGCTCTCTCTGCTCTTCGCCCTGTCCCGGATGTCCAAGTCGAACGAACTCATCAGCATGATCGGGGCAGGGCGCTCCGTTCTCCGGATTCTCGCTCCGCTTCTGTTCATCGGTGCCTACAGTTCGCTGATCGGTCTGGCGCTGAAATACGAATGGGCGCCGCGCTCCGTGGGCCTCAAGGATGCGATTCTCAACCGGGCGCTTACGGAACAACACGCCATGAAAACAGGGTCACCCCGTCCCGAAAGGGGACTGTGGGCCAAGAACAACTGGATGCATGTCAACGAATTTGCCTCGCGTAGTTGGTACGTTGGACTGGTCCCGTGGGACCTCAGTCAGCCCATGGCCAACGTCGTCATCTGGAGGAAGGACAGGGACGGCCAGCCCGAGATGATGTGGCAGGCCAAAAGTGCGAAATGGAACGGAGACAGTGACCCGCCCGGCTGGACTCTCCTCGACGGAAGGATCTATCGATTCGAGGAAGACCGGATTCCGCGGATCACCCCGTTCGAGACCCTGACCCTGGAGGGGTGGAACGAGACTCCGTGGAAGGTGCTCAGTTCATCTCAGAATCCGGAGTTCCTCGGCATGCCCGGATTGGCCATGTATCTTCGGGCCAACCGCGAGATGCCGAGCAAGGACCTGGCGGCCTTCCGCACCAACCTGTGGAACATCTTCGCCGAGCCGGTGACCTGCCTCGCCATGGTGCTGGTCGCCGCCCCCCTTGGAATCGTCTATTCCAGAAAAGGCGTGCTGGGCGGGGTGACCGCGGCGATTGTAATTTTTGCGGTCATGTATGTGCTCCGCGGCACCACCATGGCCCTGGGGCAGGGAAACCATATTCCTCCCTTTTTCGCCGCCTGGGCCAGCAATCTGCTCGTGGGCGGGATCGGTATCGTGCTTCTCTGGTTCCGCAGCCAGAACCGGGAGTTGCCCAAGCTCAAAGAACTGCCGGGGCTCATCCTCTCAGCGAGAAAGGCCTGACTGCCACCCCCAAGAACCGCCGGACAAACCGCAGCGGGGATCGGCAGAAACCCCGGTTTCGGCAGCTCTTTCGTATTGCATTACTTTTAAATGATTTTAAATTTCTGTAGAGGTGGGACTTTCCTCCTCTATTTTTTTGCCGAATTGTCACTTCAAGAATTTCTTTTGCTTCGTTTCTGACATGGGTTCCCCCACCATCATGAAACCTGCCCCTTCCCTAACCGTGGACCGGTCGGCGCGGTCGCACCATCAACCGGGCGGCGACGTGCTGCTCTGTGGGCCGGAAGCAGGCTGGATCCGGGCAATGCGGGCGGCGAGACGGACGTTGGTTCGCCTGGCCATGGCCCTGCTCGTGACGACGCTCTGTTGCGGAGCCCTGGTTTATTTCTTCCCCAACCTCCCCTTGATTTCACTGGCGAGGTGGTGGTCCACCACGGTCGAACCTCCCCGCCAGGCCGATGTCGCCATCGTTCTGGGAGGAGGAAAGGCGTCGCGGCCCTACGCTGCCGCCGAGTTGTGGAAATCGGGACGGGTGGACCGGATTCTCGTCTTTGCTCAGCGTCAACCCGACGGCAGTCACGACGGGGCCGCCTCGCTCCGCATTCTGATCGATGTGCTGGACGTCTCGCCGGAGGCTGTCGAACTGATCTCGCCTCCGGTGTCGAGCACTTTCGCTGAAGCGGTGGTTGCGTCGAATCTGGTTCGGGAGCGCGGCATCGGCTCGGTGGTGATCCCGACAGACATTTTTCATTCCCGCCGGGTCAGCTGGGTTTTTTCGAAGTATCTTCCTCGATTCTGTGAAATCGCGGTGACGAAGGCAGTCGATCATCGCTCAGAGGTCGGAACCTGGTGGAAAAACCCTCAGGGAAGGGCTCATTTCCTGGGCGAATTGGCCAAAATGGCCTCCTATTGGGTCCTTTACCGCTAGACTCCTCAGATGATTGAAGCCAAGGACAGATCCAGGAGAGGCGGCGGGAGTTGGCAGGCGCCCCAACGAAACCGTCCTCGACGGGCGGGGTTACAGATATGGGTGACAATAGCGTCAATTTCTTAGGAACTTTTTTGCTTGTTTTTTGCCGAAAGACTTTCATCATCCTTGCAGAGACCAAACCACTCTTAAATTTCCGACCTTTTTTTGAGGATGAGAATCACACACCTCTTGTTTTTATCTAGCTTTTGCGGGCTGCTTTCGGCAGGTGACGCGCCCATGGTCCACCCCGGAGGCAAACGGGTCATCTGCGAGGATGACGCGGGCGGCGGGAAGAGGGTGGTCTGCCACGACAAGCAACCTTGCGAAACCCAGTATGGGGACGCCAAGGACTTCACTTTCATTCCCGAGCAGTCCGATCTGATTCCGGCACGCGCCAAGAAGTTACAGTGGGGGATCGATCTTGGCGGTCTTTACGAGAACAACATTTTCCTGGAAGACGAGGGTTTCGAAAGGGAGGGCTATTCCTTTTTCCTGGCTCCCGACGTTCTTTACCGGATCGTTGGTGACGAACTGACCGACCACATGTTGGCCGCGACCTACGGTGCCAGTCTTTTCTACGGGGACGACGACCGGGAGTGGGACGTCAATCACGGCGGGGGACTGGCATACCGCTTCAATTCCGAGCGGACCCGCGCCACCGTTCAGGCGGACTACCAGCACGTCTCTGGTGATCAAAACCGCAGCTACGCCAGGTTTGGCGATGCCCTCCGGCTTCGTGAAGAGGAAAGGAATTCGGTCGACCGTTACAGCGTGACCACGGGACTGGCTTATCAATATACTGCTTGTCTCGGATTTGACTTCAAATATGGTTACCGCCAGTTCGACTACGACAACCTGAATGATTTCACCTCTCACGGTGGACAAATTGCAGCCTATTACGGCAATCTCCGGAGTCTTCGCTTCGGTCCCTATTTCGGGTGGGAAAGGTCGGAGGCAGACAACCAGCCAGATCAAGATGCCTACCAGGTCGGTGCAACGGCCAAGTGGGACTATTCCGCAGTCACCAGCTTCTTCGGTCAGGCGGGCTTTGAAAATCGTTCCTTCGACGGGGTTGCCGCTCGGGAGGATCAGGAGTCTTTCGTTTACTCTTTCGGCGCCGACTGGCACCCGGACAATCTGTCAGCCCGCCTTTCCTTCGATCGGCGAGTCCAGCCCTCGACGGCGCTCAACAACCAGAACTACACCCAGAGCGCGATCAACCTTGGTATTTCGCGCCCGCTCTTCGGCTGCTACACCGGTCGGGTCATCGGGAGTTATGCCTGGGTTGACTACGAGTCCAACCTGGCTGGAGGTCCCGACGGTGGTGACGAGGATTATGTCTCCGGCTACTTTGAGCTCGCTCGGGATATTTTCGCCTACGGTAGGATCGCGGTTTACTATGCGATCCTCGACAACGACTCCGAAATTGTCGGGCGCTCTTTCGCCAACGACACCGTCGGTTTTCGCTTCGGTCTGAACTATTGATCGTCTAACCCCTGATTTATTTCTCATGAAACTCGTTTCTTTTGCCACCAGCATGCTCGCGTTCCTGCTTCTCGCGGGAACTTCCTTCGGTCAAAGCTCCCCCTCGGTTTTTGTCGTGGTTGCCGTCGATGATGTCTTCGATACCTGCCAGGAGGTCGAGGTTCGGGTTGAGGTAGGTGATATCATCACCGAAGAAGAATTGGAGTGCTACCTCTTCGACGATCGCGAGGATCCGGACGACGACACCTTCCTGGTTCTGCGTCATAAGCTGACCAACCTGGACTACCGAGTCGAATCGGCGAGCAGCCTCTCGGCCTTCTTCACTGCTTTCTCGAATGCCGGCGGAGACGGCCTCGCTCTGGGACGCTGGCTGGTGGGTGGCAATCGGCAGAGCCTCGATATCTCCACGATCACGAGCACGATTCCGGTCAGCATTCCCGAAGGGGAACCCGCTGTGACTCCTGAAGTATCCGCAGCCACCGCAGTCAGTCCCACCCAGTGATGCGTCTTTTCTTCAGTCTGGTTGTCATTGCCGGGCTCACTCTTTCCGCACTTTCCACCACCACAGCTCAGGAAAGAAAGCTCAAGATCAATGATGCGATCCAGTTGATCGTGTTTGGTGAGCCGTCTTTGGGAGCACAGGTAAAGATTGATTCTTCCGGGTCTGTCAATTTCCCCCTGATCGGAAATGTTCAGGTTGCCGGGAAGAGTGCCACCGAAGTGGCTCGGCAAGTCGAGGGCCTGTTGGAGAAAGATTACATCCGGGACGCGAACGTAACCGTCACGGTGATCTCGGAGTTCATCCCGGAGCCTGAACCCGAACCGATGATCGTTGAGGAAGAGCCCGAGGTGGTTCAGGCCGAAGTCGTTCGCGGTGCTGTCACCGTGATGGGTGAGGTCAGAAACCCCGGGACGGTTCAGTTCATCGGGGTTGAGGCGGACATTCTCAACATCATCGCTCAGACGAAAGGACTGACTCCCGTAGGTAACCCGAAAAACGTGACGGTGAGACGCGTAGGGGAGAACAGCGGGGTTTTCAAGGTCAACCTTCAGGACCTCCAGGAGTCGACGGAACAATTTTTCGTGATTTCTGGCGATACGATTATCGTGCCCAAACGTCTTTTCTAAGACTCTGGCGACCGCGGAGAAGTGGTGCTAGGCTCCCCCTTGAAATGTCTTCCCTCGTTCTCATGCAAGATCCCTCTGATAAGTCCCCGAAGGACGTTTCCCCCGAACGGACCCTGGTGGATTATTTTTTTCTGTTCCTCGAAAAGATCTGGATCATCATCATTTTCCTTGTGTTGGGTCTGGTCTACGCCCAGCGCGAGGTCTCACAGATTCCGACGGTTTACCAGTCCCGGGCCACGATAGAGGTCCTGAGGAAAGCGGAGTCGGTCCAGGGTATCGCCAATACCCAGGAGAATGTCCGTATGGACCTTACCGCAACGGTCGCCCAGAAGCTGAATCTTGACGGCCTTTTCTTCGAGGTGGCGGGGGCTCCCGAATTCGCGAGTATGCTGCCCAAGGCAACCTTCGATAATGTAAATCAAATCGAACAGGCGAAGTGGAATCTGGCACGCCAGATGAACAACTGGACATCGGTGTCCGTTCGCCCCCTCAGTCCCCTCATCGACATCACCTCTACCCATCAGGACCCGAAGGTGGCCCGGGATGTCATCGCCGTCATGCTTCGCGAGTATCTAGAGCTTGGTTCGACCAAACGAGCCGGGGATTCGGCCGCTACCTTGAGGATGTTGAGCGAGCAAATTGACGAGATCCGCGGGCGCCTTTCCAAGTCCGAACAGTCTCTGCTCATTTACAACCGGGCGTTGCAAATCCGCGATGCCATCAGGGCATCTGAAGCGAAGATACGAGAAATGGAGAAGGTATATCTGCCCAAATGGCCACCTCTCGTTCAGGAGAAAGCTCACCGCCAGACGCTTATCCAATCGTTTTCCGAGGAGTTGCAACGGATCACGGATCAGTCGGAGCAGGAGTATGCTTTCTGGAGAGATGAAATTGAAAAGAACGGCGACATCAGCGGGGAGGCGCGGTTCAAATTCCAACTTCAGACCGCGGAAGCCCGCAACAACATGCTGAATCGTGAGCACCTTTCGGACACGAGGCTATACGAGTCGCTGCTCAACAAATTGAATATGGGGACAGTCGAGAGCGAATACAAGCCCTCGGAGATCGCCGTGCTCCAACCGCCCATCTTGCCCCCCGGACCGAGTCCGGTGAACAAGTTGACCTACTATTTGAAGTTCGGTTTCTTGGCGGGTGCGCTCGGAGCGGGGCTGGCGCTCTTCCTCGGCACCCAGGATAACCGAATCCGACGGCTCGAAGAACTCGAAAGGGTCTCGAACACCAAGGTTATCGCGGCAATCCCCAAGTCATCAAAGTTGAATTCAGGTCTCGTCAGCCGTTCGAATTCGGTCGAGTACGAGTCATTTCGCACCCTGCACACCAACAACATTCTCGACGTGCCCAAGGGCAAGATCATCATGGTCACCAGTTCCATCCCGAAGGAGGGAAAAAGTACCATCTCCTGCAATCTCGCCGCGATTGCCGCCTCCTGGGGTTGGGGGGAAAAGGTTCTCCTGGTGGATTTCGATCTGCGGAAGCCGAAAGTGCACGAATACCTCAAGTTGCCCGAAACCACCAAGGGGGTGGGCGACTACTTGAAAGGGAAAGCCTCTATCAACGAGTGCATCATTCAACACAAGGACATTCCCGCCCTTTTCATCATGACGGCGGGAGTCTCCCGCTTCGAGGGCAGTCTGCCAGATCAGGAGTCGCTGGTGAAGATGCTCGACCTGTTGAAGGGCAATTTCGAGCGCATCATCATCGACTCAGCCCCCGTGCTGGCGGTTAACGACACCCTGGTTCTGGGCAAACATGTCGATGAGATTTGTCTGGTTTTCCGGATGTGGAAAACTCCGCGAAAGGCGCTCATCCGTTCCCTGACTCAACTTTCCCAGAACAACACCTATCCCTTCGGCATGGTGGGCAATTTCATGCCTCGGAGAAAGGGATTGGGGCAATACGGTTATTACTACTCCTATACCGGATCCGGATACCAATCCTACGGGTCCGAAGAACCCAAACCAGTGGAAAAACCGACGATAGCGGCTCGCGGTTGATCCGCCGTCCATATTGCGGCGGAGGTGTGGCCCCTTTTGGGGAGATGACCATCACCTTTCCACCTCTCCCTCCTGCGCTCGTCCCGTCATGGGAACAAAGCTGACCCGGAGCACCTCCTTTTGCTCCACCCGTCCGCCCCTTTTTTCGAGGAGAACGAGCCGTTGGTTCCCGAGTTTGCCCACCGGGATCATCATCCTGCCCCCCTCGGCGAGTTGATCGATAAGGGGTTGGGGAATGTCGTCGGGGGCGCAGGTCACGATGATGGCGTCGAAGGGCGCGTGCTCGGGCCACCCGAGATAGCCGTCGCCCATCCGGGTGGAGACGTTGTCGTAGCCGAGACGGTCCAGCCGACTTTTGGCCTGCTCGGCGAGAGGTTCGATGATCTCGATGGAATACACGTGTTGGACCAGGGGGCTGAGCACGGCCGCCTGATACCCGCTGCCCGTTCCGATTTCGAGAACGCGGTCGGTCGACTGTGGTTCCAGCTTTTCCGTCATCAGAGCGACGATATAGGGCTGGCTGATGGTCTGGTCCCAACCGATGGGAAGAGGACGATTGGCATAGGCTTTCCCCTGGTAGCGGTCGAGGCAGAATTCCTCCCGAGGGATCGCCGCCAGTGCCTGCAGGACCCGCTCGTCCTCGATCCGGTAGGGGTGGGAGCGAAGCGTTTTGAGGAGAGTGTCGCGTTGTCTCGCCATGGCTGGGTCGGTTGGCTGGTGGGGGGTAAGCCCTTGGGGGAAACCCTGCGCCGCCTGGTCCGGGGTGGGTGTGTCGCCCTGTGCCGGTTTCTCCCCGCCACAGGCGGTCGCAAACAGCGGAATGAGAATCAGGAAAATCCGGAGCGGTTTCATGGTTCCGCAGAAGAATATAGCGAGGACCGCTGGCGACACAACGGTAAGGTTCAGAGGCAGTGCCTCGCTGCTTCCCGGAAAAGCGAGACGTGGGAGGCGACCGAGGTCTCGATGGGAACGCCGTAACCTCCGCCCATGGTGACGACCAGTGGGGAACCCTGCTGGCGGGCCCAGCGAAAGACCATCTCGTCCCGGAGGCGAAGCGCTTCCGGGGACAGTTCGAGATGGCCGAGCCGGTCGCTGGCCAGCCCGTCGACTCCAGCCTGGTAGAGGACGAGGTCGGGAGCGATGCGGCGTGACTCCGATCGGAGAAAATCGGCCAGGGTTGCCAGAAAAACGGCGTCGCCGGTTCCGCGACGAAACGGAACGTCGAGGTCCGAACGCATTTTGCGGAAGGGAAAGTTTTCCGCGCAGTGGAAGGAGACCGTCCGAACGGAGGGGTCGCCCTCGAAAATGGCCGCCGTGCCGTCTCCCTGATGGACGTCGAGATCCAGCACGAGGATTCGGCGAATGCCGAACTCTCGCTGGGCGAGACGTGCCGCGAGGGCAAGATCGTTGATGAAACAGTATCCCGACCCGAAATCCCGGTAGGCGTGATGCGTTCCCCCTCCGAGGTTGCCGGCGATGGGGCCCGACTCCAGCGCCGCTCTCATCGCTTCGACGGTTCCATTGGTCAGAATCAGTGTCCGAGTCACGATCTGGTCGGTCCAGGGGTGCAGACCGATACGGCGGGACTCTTTTGGGTTGAGGCGGCGTTGGAGGAATCGATCGATGTATCCGTCGTCGTGGACCATTCTGAGCACGTCCGGGTCAGCCAGGGGGGGAGCGGAGCGGAATGCGATCGGCCCCTCAGCAGGGGAGGTGAGTTCGAGGCCGGAGCGAACCAGAGCATAGCGGTCCCGGGGGAAGTTGGCCCTGGGGTCGAGCCCCTCAGTGTAAATGGGAGAATGCCAGAGCGGCAGCATTTCTCTAGGGTACGACCGCAGTCGGCTGATGACCCGGGATAACGAAGACTTCAGGTCAGAACTCGGCCGAGCCCGGAACGCGGGGGAAGGGAATCACGTCGCGTATGTTGGCCACGCCGGTAACAAACATGAGGAGACGCTCGAACCCCAAGCCAAAACCGGCGTGGGGAACGCTCCCGTAACGCCGCAGGTCGAGATACCAGCCGTAATCCTCCTCGCTCAGATCATGGTGGCTCAGGTTCTCCGAGAGCCGGTCCAGCCGTTCCTCGCGCTGACTCCCCCCCACAATTTCGCCGATCCCGGGAACCAGCAGATCCATCGCGGCCACGGTCTTGCCATCGTCGTTGCGCCTCATGTAGAAGGGCTTGATCTCGGCGGGGTAATCAAAGATCGTCACGGGACATTTGCAGTGTTCTTCGGTGAGAAACTTCTCGTGCTCGGATTGGAGATTGAGCCCGTAGGCCACGGGATAAACGAAGCTTTTTCCGCTCTTTTCCAGCAACTCGACTGCGTCGGTGTAAGAGAGGCGGGCAAAGGCTCGCTCGCGCACGAATTCGAGTCTCTCGAGCAGGCCTTTGTCGACAAAGCGATTGAGAAAATCGAGGTCTTCGGCGCAGTGCTCCAGAGCGTCGCTGACGAGATACTTCATCATCTCTTCGGCCAGGTCCATGTCCTCCTTCAGGCCGCAGAACGCCATCTCTGGTTCGATCATCCAGAACTCCGAGGCGTGGCGCGAGGTGTGGGAGTTCTCGGCGCGAAAAGTGGGGCCAAAGGTGTAGATGCGCGAGAGGGCGCAGGCGAAACACTCTCCCTCCAGCTGTCCGCTAACCGTGAGATAGGTCGGTTTGCCAAAAAAATCGGTCTCGGGATACTTGTCCAACGATTCTCCGGACAGGGTGGTGACGCGGAACATTTCACCTGCGCCCTCGCAGTCCGATGCGGTGATGATGGGGGTGTGGACATAGACAAAACCGCGTTCCTGAAAGAAATGGTGCACCGCGTAGGCCATGCGGCTACGCATGCGAAAGACCGCCCCGAAAAGGTTGGTTCTGGGCCTGAGATGGGCGATACTCCGCAGGAATTCAGGGGAATGCCCCTTCTTCTGCAGGGGGTAGTCCTCCTCCGATTGACCCAGCACGGTGAGGGTGGAGGCCTGCATCTCCCACCGCTGTTTGCCCTGCGATGCGACGACGGCACCGCACACCGCCACGGAGGCCCCGGTTCTGAGCTGGTGCACGAAGTCGGCATATCCCTCCAGGGAGGCATCGGCGATGACCTGGAGATTGGAGAGACAGGAACCGTCGTTGATTTCGATGAAGGAAAACGCCTTGGAATCCCGACGAGTCCGGACCCAGCCCTGAACCTCGACCTCGCCGGGGGATTCATCGGATCGGAGAATCTGCGCTACGGTTTTGTTCTTCATGATTTGTGCGGGCGGTTTACAGCTCAGTCTTCCCGGGCGAGGACGTAGCGAAATCCGTAGTAGACGTCTCGAACCGCCACCGGTTCGCTGTTGCGGTAGGAACTCAGGAGAACCCCCTGCTGATACGAGTCCCAACCACCGCCGCGCACCACCCCGATGCGTTCGTTCTGGAGGTCGTAGGAATCACTGACCCATTCCCAGGCGTTTCCCGAGACGTCGTAGAGCCCCAGGGGCGATGGGGCGAAGGATCCCACCGGAGAGGTGTGGACGAACCCGTCGCGATAGTCCGGAATGACCGTGGTGCCGAAGAAATCCTCTGCCGAGGTATCGGCGAAATTTCCCGCTCCCTCGGGGGGCGGCCATTCCAGACCCCAGGGAAAAAAGCCGGGATAGCTGTTGTCCCTCTCCCTCGGGGAGTCACCGTCCTCGGGAGGCAGCCCGGCAATCTGGCTCCATTCCCGGTCGGTGGGCAGGCGGTAGAGATGACGGGAGCCGATTCGGCCGAGGGTTCGCTCCCTGCGGGTGAGCCACTCGCAGAAAAGCGCCGCGTCCCGACGGCTCACCCCGACGACGGGATGATCGCCGCTCTGGGTGAAATTCGTCTTCGGCGGGAAGACCCCGGATTCCGGAGCCTCGGTGAGGAAGCGGTCGAAATCACTCACTCGTGTCTCGTAAACCGCCACCATGAGATCGCCGATCGGGACCAGGGGCATGTTCTGGGTGTTTTCCCATGGCTGACCGAAGATCACCGATTCGTTCGCCTCCAGAGGCACCGTCATGGCCACCGGGTCGGCGTCGGGGAGCACGCCGGTTGCTCTCGCCTCCAGATACCCTTCCCGGACGAGTCGGAGATCGAAAAGTCCCTGGCGGAGCTCCACCGTGGTGGGGGTGTCACCCAGGCTTTCCGCCCCGAGAAAGACCTCGGCTCCAGGGGGCTTGGTGTTGAGAATGAGGGTGCCCCAGGCGTTGGAGATGCGGCAGAGGAAGGAGTCGGGCGCCATGGCCTCGGGTGGCGGAACCGGCTCGAAATACTGCGTGTGGTCGAGGTAACCCAGCCTTCGGTCGTTTGCTGTCATCCAGTCACAGAACGCCCATTTGAC
>CAZLUZ010000068.1:20048-23684 GCA_964562825.1 uncultured Akkermansia sp. | reverse complement strand
GCTTCGGGTGTGATCTCGATGCGGGCGGCGGCGAGGTCCCACAGGCGGGCATCGTCGTCGGCGAAATCGGAGGAGGCTGCAGCGGTGGCGAGGATCAGGTTCGCCCTTCCCGGCTTTTCCAGGATGCGCTGGAGCCGGCTGAGGGGGAGGTAGACGGAACCTCGGGGAACCTGCTCGGCCCGCAGCGAATAGCGACCCATGTCCTCGGCCCCGAGAATGGCACCGATGTCGCCGGTGAACGGTTGGGTCTGCTCCGCCTCGCCCGACAAAGGCGCGTCGCGGGACAGTTCGCCGGGGATCTCGACCCGACAGATCAGCGTCTCACCCTCCACCAGATCGAGCCGGCGCGCCAGGATGTCATTGACCGCGAACCAGTCGTCTCCCGCGCCCGAGAGCGCCGGGGGCACCTCGCCGCGTCGGCTGAAGCGCCAGTAGCGGTCGTCGACCCCGATGATCTGCACCCGGTTCGATCGGGCGCCGCCGCCTCGGGTGGTCACCGTGCCCTCGACCTGAAGCACCGGGGCGAAGTGGTCGCCTCTCTCCCGGGCCAGCCGGTCAGCCAGAGCGGTGGTAAAGAAGCGCTCTCCCCCGACGAGAACCGAGTCGATCTGGGAAATCCGCGCCTCCGCATTCCTCCGCAGGCTCTCGCGCACGGAGTCGCCCACGACGAGAGCGCCGGAGAGGATGGCCGAGGTCAGGGCGACGCCGAGAAGCACTGTCGCGTTGACCGCCTGGTAGTGCAGAAGGCTGCGGAGAACGAATTTCCAGAACGACATGGGTGGGGTCAGGCGAGGGATTCCAGCTTTCCGGACCGGAGGGTGCGTACCTCGCCGACGCGCGCCGCGAGCGAGGAGTCGTGGGTCACCATGACGAGGGCGAGCCCCTCCGACCGATTCAGGGTGACGAGCAGATCGACGAGATTGGCCGCGTTCTCCTCGTCGAGCGCCCCGGTGGGTTCGTCGGCGAGGAGCAAGGCGGGTCGGTTGATCAGCGAGCGAATCACCGCGACCCGTTGGCGTTCGCCTCCGGAGAGCTGGGCGGGGTGGCTGTTCATCTTGTCCTCCAGACCGACCGCGCGAAACAGTTCCCGGGCTCGTTCAGTGGGGTCGCCCGGATCGGTTTTCCCACGGAGCGCGAGGGTGGGGACGAGAACGTTTTCCAGGGCAGAACACTGGGGGAGCAGGTGGTGGAGTTGAAAAATGAATCCGATCTTTCGGCTGCGGATGCCGGCCAGAGCCGCCTCCGACTGTCCCTCCAGCGAGATGCCATCCACCAGGATCTCACCCTCGCTGGGGGAATCCAGGGTGCCGAGCAGGTTGAGCAGGGTGCTCTTGCCGCAACCCGAGGGCCCCACGATAGCGAAGCCCTCGCCCGGGGCTATCCGCAGGTCGATACCATCGATGACCCTTCTTTCGGGGTCGGATGGATACCACTTCGACACATTTTTCAGTTCCACTACGGATTCGCTCATCGGTTTTCCTTGATCCAACGTTTCGACTTGAATTCAAATCTGGGCAGGGTGCCCGGTTCGGTGCAGCGAACCGGGATACGCAGGGTGAAGGCATCGTGGAGCGCTTTCTCCACCGCCCGGGCCAGTCTTTCCCCGCTCCCGGTGCTCTCGCGGGGCTCCAGGGTGACCTCCAGCTCCGCCATGGAGCGGTCCGTGGTTTCCCGCACCTGAAACTCGGCCACTTCGGGGAAGCCCCGGATCACCTTTTCCACGGCGGTAGGATAGATGTTGACTCCCCGGATCACCACCATCTCGTCGACTCGGCCGAGAATGCCCCCGGCGAGAAAGAGATGCGAGGGGTGATCGGTCGCGGAGGAGCCGATGAGTTTCTTTTCCACGAGGTCGCCGGTGCGGTAGCGGAGCAGGGGGGCGGACTTCCGGGTCAGGGTGGTGAGAACGAGTTCGCCGCGACCTCCTGGTTCTACCTCCCGCTGGGTCTTTCGGTCGATGATCTCGGCATAGTAGGCCTCCTCGATCACGCAGAGGTGCAGGGGATGGTCGGGGTGCTCGTAGGTGACCGGTCCCACCTCGGTCATGCCGTGGTGATCGAACACATGGGCTCCGCTCCAGAGTCGGGTAATCTGCTCGCGTACTTCGGGGATGCCGCCCCCCGGTTCGCCGGCCACGATGATGGTCTCGACGGAGAGGTTCTCCAGGTCGGGAGAAGAGCGGTTGTCCCGCAACACCTCGCCGAGGCGGAGGGCATAGGTCGGGGTGCAGCAGAGGACCTGGCACCGGTTCGCCGCCATGGTGCGCAGTCGGGCCAGGCTGCTCAGTCCCCCTCCCGGTATGGAGAGATTACCCCGCCGCACCGCGCATTCGTAGGCAGTCCAGAATCCGAGAAAGGGGCCGAACGAGAAGGCGAAAAAGATGACCCGACCGGGGTCGACCCCGGCGGCTTCGTAGACCACGTCCCAGCAATCCAACATGGCCGACCAGCTCTCCGCCGTATCGAGCCAGGGCAGCGGACTCCTCGTGGTGCCGCTGCTCTGAGAAAAGCGACAGTAGTCCGCCATCGGGTAGGTCAGGTTGGTGCCGTAAGGAGGCGTTTCCTCGCGATCCCAGACGAGGTCCATCTTCGTGGTAAAAGGCATGCGGGCGGAAAACTCCGCGAGCGAGGAGATGTCGCGGGTGACGCCGGCGGCAGCGAGACGGGGCCGGTAGAAGTCGTTGCCCTCCTCCAGCGCGGCGATCAACTCCCGGAGACGGGTCAGTTGAAGACTGGAGATTTCGGGGCGGGTGGCCATGTCGGAAAGTCGCAGGGACCGGGGATGGCGTCAAATCACCGAACCCGGTCGCAAAAAACGGAATTTGTCTTACCTTGCGCCGTGCTCGGGGATTCGGACGCCAGGTGCGGCCGGTTTCTGGGGCACAAGGAACTAGACTTGGGTTGTTGTGTTTGTGATGAAACTGTTGACGTTTTGCGGTTGGTTTTTTTGCGTTTTTGTCACGGTGTCGAATCTCTCCGGTCAGGAGACGGCACAGAATCCGGTGCCGGTCGACGAGGCGAGGGAGTCGTGGAAACTTGCGGCCGAACTGGCCACCACCCCGGACATGATTTCGGTGCCCGAGGGGTTCGAGGTCGAGCTGGTGCGTTCCGCCAACGAGGATGAGGGGTCCTGGATCACCCTGGAGTTCGACGACCGCAATCACCTCTACATCGCTCGGGAGGACAAGGGCATCCTGCGCTTCTCGATCGATGGCAGGGGTCAGCTCATCGAACCTCTGCTCGTCGAAAACGAATTGGAACAGGCCCGGGGTCTGCTCTGGGCCTACGATTCCCTCTACGTGAACGCCAATATGTCGAACGGCCTTTTCCGCCTGCAGGATCTGGACGGAGACGGCGTTTTCGAGGAAAAGACCACCCTCCTGGAGACGACCATGGGTTCGCCGGGGCATGGGCGCAACCAGTTGAGGCTGGGACCCGATGGATTGATCTATTTCATCAGCGGATACGATGTCTTCCTCACCGAGCGGGTGGCCGGGGAATCTCCCCTGAAGAATATCGAGGAGGATCAGGTGATTCCCAATCCCTGGGACGACGAGTGGTTCAACAAGCACGGCCTCACTCCGGGGGGGCATCTGATGCGCACCGATGCGACGGGCAGTTTTTTTCAGTTGATGGC
>CAZLUZ010000068.1:0-20038 GCA_964562825.1 uncultured Akkermansia sp. | reverse complement strand
GCCTGATCGCGATGGGCATCTACGGGACCTTCGCGGCGGGGCACCTGCTGCGCACCGAGCCGACCGCCACTAATTATCAGATGAGGGCGGTGGCCCGCCGCAACGCCTACGACATCGACTTCAATCGCAATGGCGAAATCTTCACTTATGACGCCGATATGGAATGGGATGCCGCCATGGCCTGGTATCGCCCGACCCGGATTCTCCACCTCGTCGGGGGGGCGGATTACGGCTGGCGCCGCGGGGTGGGCAAGTTGCCGCCCTACTACGAGGATTCCTTGCCGGCCGTGCTCGACGTCGGTCTGGGGTCTCCCACTGGGGTCGAGTTCGGCTACGAATCAAACTTTCCCGGAAAGTGGAAAGACGCCCTGTTCTGCGCCGACTGGACCTACGGCCGGATCATTGCGGTTCATCTCCAGGAGGAGGGAGCGTCCTATACCGGGGAGAGAGAGACCTTCGTCTCGGGGCGACCGCTCAACGTGGTCGATCTGACCTTTGGCCCGGATGGAAATCTCTACTTCGTCACCGGCGGCATGGAGACCCTCTCCGGTCTCTACCGGTTGAAGTGGGCGGGCGACCAACCCGTGGAACCGGAGGTGAGCTCCGGGACGGAGGGCGATGATCGCGCCGCGGAACTGCGCCGACTGCGCTGGCAGCTGGAGTTTTTTCAGGTGATCCAATCCCGGGCGGGCGCACAACTCGCCCTGAAGAACATAGACCACGAGGACCGGTTCATCCGTCACGCCGCCCGGGTCGCCCTGGAGAACCAGGAGGGAGAGCATTGGGTGGAGGAGGCCCTGGAGAAAGGGGCGCCTGCCGGACTTCTCGCGCTGGCAAGACACCCGGATCTGCTGACCCGGGGCCGACTGCTCGATCGGCTCAACGCGTTGAATCTGGAGGGGCTCACGGAGCAGGAGTTGCTCGGCGTCCTCCGGGCCTACCAGGTGGAATTTGTTCGGAGCGGGCTTCCGGATCCGGAGAGGAAAAACGCCTCGGTGATCCAGCTGTCAGCGCTCTTCCCCGGATCCTCGACTCCCGTCAATCACGAGGTATGTGAGTTGCTCGTCTTCCTCGAGGCACCCCGGGTGTTGGATCAGATATGCCGGCAGATCGAGGCGTGCGAAACCACGGAGGATCTTTCCCACTATCTCCTCTTCGCCCGCTATCTGGAAAACGGTTGGGATATGGAGTCGAAGAGGACTTTCCTCAAGGGGGTTCAGCGGCTCGAGGCGTTTCCCGGGGGCAAATTCCACCAGAAGGTCGTGGACCTGCTGCGCAACGAGATGGTGGAGCGTCTCTCGGAACCGGAGAAAGTGGCCCTCGCCAAGTGGCTGGAACCCTACGTTCCGCCGGCCCCGGAACCGCCGGCCGAACCGGTTCAGTTCGTCAAGGTCTGGTCGGTGGAAGACTTCGAGCAGGTCTACCGTCAACCTCTCGTGGGCCGGGATTTCGATTCGGGTATGGGTGCCTACACCAAGGCAAACTGCATCACCTGCCACCGCATGGAAGGCAATACCGCCAGCCTCAAGTCAGTGATCGGCCCGGACCTCTCCCACGTAGGCGGTCGTTTCGGGCTGCGCGACCTGATGGTGTCGATCGTTCATCCTTCGCGTGCCATCACCGACAAGTATCGGAATCCAGCCGCGCCGAACCTTTCCACCATGCCCCCGGGGCAGATCAACGTGCTCGAGTTCGACGAGGTCGTCGACCTGCTCGCCTATCTCCAGTCAGGGGGGAATCCTGCCGATTCCGTGTTTCAGGGCGAACCGATCGAGTTCGATTCCTATCCGCCGGATGAAGTGAGCGAGGGAGACTCGATGCCGGAACCGAAGTTCGAGGAGGCACAGATCACCATCGAGCCGAGCATCTTCCGCAAGATGTCGGCGGCCAATCTGGAGGACCGGGACCGCATTTTTCGGGAGATGCAGGAAGTCCTGGAGACCTTTCCCACGGCCAGGTTCGAGATCGTGGGGCATGGCGACGACACCCCCTATGCCAGCACCAATGAGGAGATCAGCCTGAACCGGGCCCGCTTCCTCGCGGCCAACATGGCCTATCGAGGTATCCCCAGGGAGGCGATATCCTTCCGCGCCGTCGGGGATAAAGAGCCCTCGAAGTGGGGCAACTGCCGGGTCGAAATCCTGGTCTCGATCTCCGATCTTGATTAAGAAATGTTACAAAAATATTTCACAGAATTATTACGAAAACTATAAAACAAGCTTGATCGCTTCGCGGTTCTTTGCGAAAGTTTGGGCGCCTCTCACACACACACTCCAGGAGACCCTGAACAACCATGGAACCGCCCAGTTCTTCCACCCACATTCTGTCTTGTCCCGAACGGGTCGAGGAATTTTCCCGATCCACTTCGCTGACCGTCTTCGAGATTCACCGGTCGTCCGAGTCCATCATTCCGAGTTACCTGCTCGCCAACATGATGAGCCCGCTGCTCTGGAAGTGGCGGGACGAGCGTCCGATGCATGCGAGCGACGGAACGCTGCGGGGTGCCAATCGTCGTCTCAAGGATCTGCAGCGTCAGTTCCACTGGTACACTTTCACCAACGACATGTCGAAGCCGGGCGGCGACTACTGGGGTCTGCTGCATTTCGACGAGGAAGCCGAGCGTCTGGGGCAGGAATTCATCGAGACCATCCGTCGCGACTACGACGAGACGCTCCGCTACCTTCTCGAACTCGACCCGGAATCGCAGTTCGGGCAGATCGTGGAGCAGGATTTCTACAAGAACGGGTATTTCCCCCGCCTCAAGAACGAAACCATCGAGGGTATGAATGCCTACCAGCGGATCTGTCCGATGGGTAAAGGTTCGGGGAAATGCGTGGCGCTGGCCATGCTCTGGGCCTCGTCGCTGGCGGTCTGTGCCCGCTTCCCCCTCGACAAGATCATCATCGTGGCAAACAAGGCGCACCTCTTTGTCTTTCTCGATGACGAGGAAACCTTCAGCCTGTTCAACAACGCGAAGTGGTACAATTCCACCCGGATCCGTAACGGTTCGGAACTGGCTGAGCAGGCGCGCACCGTGGCCACCGGCAGCGATGTGATGTTTTTCTATATTCCGGGCAAGGGGATGTGCGATATCTACCACGGTATCAGCCACGTGGAGCGCGAGACCGTCGAGAGGATTTCGGCGAAGTGCTCGGAGTTCCTCGGCGCACCGCTCATGGTCGGGGACCTCGATCAGGTTCGTTTCGAGGTGAACGAGGGTACGCTGCCGGACCCGAGCAACTATGGCTCCCGAGACGAGTATCGCCAGGCGATCTATCGTCTCGCCGATCTTCACCCCACTTCCGTCTACGCCCACGCGCGCTATGCCTACCGCGACTGGAAGTCCACCACGCCCCACGTCTACGCCCACGCCGCGATGCGGGAGCACGGCGTCAAGGAGGAAGCTGAAAGCATCGAGACGCTGGCCGATGCGGTGGCCAGGATTCAGGGCCTCGAGGGCGATGATTCGGTGTTTCTCTCCCGCGACCGAATCGCACTCCCCGATGAGACGCTGCTCTTTGGGTGCGGCGACGATCGCGACCGGGCCCTGCTCCTCTTCACCCTGCTGCACTGGTCGAAGATGGCGACGCCGCGTCTCCTGGTGGCCTTCAGCGAAAACGACAGTTTCGTTTTCTGCAACGACACCTGGATCAGCACCAAGACCTGCCAGATGACAAAGACTCAGCCCCCCGGGTTGACCCATTTCTTCAATCACCTGGGCAGCTGGTGGAACGAGCCGAACATCGTGGAGTCCGCTTTCGCCGAAGCGGGTGATGCCGGGATACCCGATTGGCGCGAGAAAACCGCAGCGGTCTGAGCCGCGTCTGGTTTGACCCGATCTGATTTGCCGCTTCCGGTATCCTGAGCATGGCCGAGAAGTGGGGAGCATACGGCAGCCGGTGGTCAAGGCCAGGGGGGCTGCGAGAGGTTCTCCGTCTGGCCAGTCCCATGATGGTGACCACCGGAGCGTGGGCGGTCATGCTGTTCATGGACCGCCTCTTTCTTTTCCGAAGTTCCATCCACGAATTCAATGCCGCCCTGCCCGCCGGCACCCTCTACTGGCTGGTGATGTCGCTCTTCGTGGGCATCGCCAGCTACACCAACACCTTCGTGGCGCAGTATTATGGGGCGGGCAATCGCGAGCGGATCGGGGCGTCGGTCTGGCAGGGGATCCGGCTCGGCATCTACGCCACGCCGTTTTTTCTCCTGCTCATTCCCTTTGCCTCCTGGTATTTTCGTTCCACTACGAGTGACCCCGCCACCGCCCTCGCGGAGAGCCGGTACTTTCAGATCCTCGTTTTCGGTTGCACCGCATCCATCGTCAGCGCGGCCCAGGGCGCTCTCTTCAACGGAAGGGGCAAGACGCGGGTGGTCATGCTGGTCAACATCGGCGCGGTGCTGCTCAACATCGTGCTCGATTACGTGCTCATCCTGGGAAAACTCGGCTTTCCCCCTCTCGGCATCGTGGGGGCTGGCATCGCCACGACCCTGGCCTCCTGGGCCATGGTGGTCGCTTTCGCGGTGCTCATGAGGAGGCGGGAAAACTGGGAGGGGTTCCACATCCGCTCCGCGTGGCGCCACGATTCCGAACTGCTGGGGCGCATGTTCCGCTTCGGCACGCCCAACGGTCTGCCCATGCTGGTCGAGGCGGTGACCTTCCACGTGCTGGTCAAGCTGGTGCTCACCCTGGGAACGGTCAAGGCGGCGGCGAGCAGCCTGGTGCTCAGCATCAACCAACTCGCCCATTTTCCCCTCGTCGGTCTGGGAATCGCCTGCAGCATACTGGTGGGGCAGCGGGTCACCAGCGGACGTCAGGATGAGGCCCGCACCGCGATCGGCAGCGCTCTGTTTCTCGGGCTCTCCTACTGCCTGTTTTTCATCATCCTCTATCTCGTGCTTCCCGATCCCGTGATGCGGCTGCACCGCGAGATGATGCCCTACGACGGGGCCTTTTGGAGCATCCGTGAGGTCGCGGTGGTTCTCCTGCGATTCGCCGGGCTCTACCTGGTGCTTGAGTGCGTGCAGCTGGTCTTTTCCGGAGCGATCAAGGGAGCCGGGGACACCTGGTTCGTGCTCAAGACCACCATCGCCGCGTCTCTGGTGACCGTGGTGGGTTATTTTCTGGCCAAACCCCTCGGGCTCTACGCCCTGTGGACGGTCTACATCCTCCAGATCACGCTGATCGGCGTGGCCTGCCTCTGGCGATTCCGCGGCGGCAGGTGGAAGGCGATGAATGTCCTGGAAAAGTCCGCATCGGTCGGGTAGAAGGTCGCGTTCCCCCAGCTTTGCCGGCATCCGCCCGGGCTGTCGAGTCCGGCGCCGCGGAAGCGCCCGTAATGACAATCCGGTTGCACGAGGAGGGAAAGCGAAAGAGTTTTTTGCCTATGGGAAGAGCATTTGAATATCGTCGTGCCTCCAAGGAGAAACGCTGGGACAAGATGTCCAAGCTGTTCCCCAAGCTGGCCAAGTTGATCACGGTCGCGGCGAAGGAGGGAGGACCCGACCCCGACTCCAACTCCGCCCTGCGTCTCGCCATCATGAACGCGAAGGCGCAGAACATGCCGAAGGACAACATCGAGTCCGCGATCAAGCGGGCCAGCGGCAAGGAGATGGAGGACATCAAGGAGGTGAACTACGAGGGCAAGGGACCTCACGGGGTCATGGTCTTCGTGGAGACGGCCACGGACAACACCAACCGGACGGTCTCGAATCTGAAGATCATCTTCAACAAATCCGGCGGGCAGATGCTCGCCACCGGTGCGCTCGAGTTCATGTTCGATCGGAAGGCCGTGGTCGAGTTTGTCCTTCCGGAGGATCGCGATCGCGAAGAGATCGAACTGGCCCTGATTGACAGTGGTCTCGAGGAGCTGGAGGTGAACGATGGTGTCGCCTACGCCACGGGTGCGTTTGTCGACTTCGGCAAACTGACCAAGGGCGTGGAGGAACTCGGACTCGAGATCAGGAAGGCGAGTCCGCAGCGGATTCCGAACAATCCCCAGGAATTCACCGAAGAAGAGATGGAGGATATCGAGGCTCTGCTGGACAAGCTGGAGGACGACGAGGATGTCCAGGCGGTCTTCACCAACGCCGCCTGAGGCGGTGCGGGACTCGTCACGAAAAAGAGACGAGACGTGCTCGGCGAAGGCGGGTAGGGTGGTAGCATGAACCAACTGGATCAACTCAAGCAGTTCACCACCGTGGTCGCCGATACCGGGGACTTCGCGTCGATGAAGGAGTATGAACCGCGGGATGCGACCACCAACCCCTCGCTGATTCTGCAGGCCGTGCAGAAGGAGGAATACCGCGAACTCGTGGACCGGGCGATTCGGGACCACGAGGGTTCTCACCTCAGCGGAGCAGCCCTGACCGAGTCGATCATCGACCAGGTCCTCGTGCGGTTCGGGATGGAGATTTTGGAGATCGTTCCGGGCCGGGTATCGACCGAGACGGATGCCCGGCTCTCATTCGATACCGAGGGAACCATCGAGAAGGCGCGGTGGCTGGTCGAGCTATACGAGGGCGGCGGCATCGACCGAGAGCGGGTCCTGATCAAGATCGCCTCCACCTGGGAGGGAATCCGTGCGGCCGAGGTTCTGGAGCAGGAGGGCATTCACTGCAACCTCACCCTGATGTTTTCGCTGATCCAGGCCGCCGCCTGCGCCGAGGCCGGCGTGCAGCTGATTTCTCCGTTCGTGGGTCGCATTCTCGACTGGCACAAGAAAGAGACCGGCCGGGATTTTGCCCCGGAGGAAGATCCGGGCGTGTTGTCGGTGCGGGAGATCTTCACCTACTACAAAAAGTTCGGGTATGAGACCGAGGTGATGGGAGCGAGCTTCCGGAACAAAGGAGAGATCCTGGAGCTGGCGGGATGCGACCTGCTCACCATTTCGCCGCAACTGCTCGAGGAGTTGAAAAACTCGGATGGCGAGGTGACGGCCAAGCTCGACGCGGAGAAAGCCGCCGCGGAGAGCGTGGAAGCGGTGGCGACTGATGAACGGACGTTTCGCTGGCTCCTCAACGAGGACGCCATGGCCACCGAAAAAACCGCGGACGGCATCCGGCGGTTTGCCGCGGATATCATCAAGTTGGAGGAATTGATCGAGGCATGGGCCTGACCTTTGGGGAAGGGGCTTCCTCTGTCGCCCGGGAGAGGATGGCTGGTTCAGGAGGCGAGATTGAATAGATGACTTGGTCCCCCGCTGACCGGCAGGGGACACCGACATGGTTCCCATGAGAGCCCTGCTTTTCCTGTTCTTGAGTTGTGTCCTGCTCTGCCGGGGAGAGGATCTCCCCAACATCGTCTTTTTTCTGGCCGACGACCAGAGTTTCGACTCGCTCGGTTGCTATGGAAACCCCGCGGTGAAGACCCCGAGAATCGATGCCCTGGCTCGGGACGGACTCGTCTTTGACCACTATTACAACACCACCGCCATCTGCATGGCGAGCCGGGCCACCCTCTTTACGGGGCTCTACGAGTACCGCACCGGATGCAATTTCGGCAAGGGTGACCTCCCCGCGCGCCTTTTCGACCAGTCCTATCCCGCCTTGCTGCGAGAGGCGGGCTACGTCACGGCGATGGCGGGAAAGATCGGCATCGAGGTCGAGGGGGTCGGCCTTCCCGAGGATCGCTTCGACTGGTGGGGTGCCGGTCCCGGACAGACCAGCTACCGCACCGCGGCGAACCCTTCGATGAGGCGATATGCCGACCGATACCCCCATTCCACCCTGTCCTACGGGGCGTTTGGCGCGGATTTCGTGGCGTGGGCCGTCGGACAGGGCAGGCCTTTCTGCCTCTCCATCAGTTTCAAGGCGCCGCATCGTCCGGTCTCGCCGGACCCCAAGTTCGACGGGATTTACGACGGGACGATCTTTCGTCAGCCGGGTAACTTCGGGCGGGAGCACGGTCTCCACCTTCCTGAACAGAGCCGCCGGGGCCGACAATACCCGAGGTTCGTCACCTGGGGTTACCGGGACCGATACCAGGAGACCCTGGCGAAGTATCATCAGCTGAATCACGCCATCGACGTCGCGGTGGGCATGGTGCGCGACGCGGTCGACGATGCGGGAGCCGCTGACCGCACGGTGTTTTTCTTCACTTCGGACAACGGCTACCTCAACGGCGCGCACGGCTATGGGTCCAAGGTGTTGCCCTACGAGGAGTCGATCAGGGCACCTCTCATCGTGGCGGATCCACGCCAAGCCGCGAGCCACGGCAAACGCACCTCGGCCCTGTCGGGAAATGTCGACATCGCGCCCACCGTACTCGATCTCGCCGGAATACCCGCGCCCGAGGGACTCGATGGGGAAAGCCTGCTCGGCGTGCTGGCCGATCCCGGATCGGAGCATCACGACTACCTCGCGCTGATGAACTGCTGGGGGCCTGAGCCGGTTCAGTTTCTCGGGCTGGTGGGGCGGCGCTACAAATATGTCTACTGGTATTTCGACGGGGAGGAGATGGATCCGGCAGAAGAACTGTACGATCTGGAGAACGATCGCCTCGAGTTGAGAAACCTGATCGAGGTGGAACCCGCGGTGCTCGAACGGATGAGAACACGCTACGACGAGGAGGTCGAGCAGATCGGAGAACGTGCCGGGCGGGAGAATTACCGGGTCTACGCGACCTTGTTCAATCGGGCGGTGTCGTGGCCGGAAAAACGGAAACTGCTCCCGGAGAAGCTCACCCCGGCGGGGAGGTAAAGGGTGGGGCGGGACTTCCGCGAGAGCCGGCCTGTCGGGTTATTTTCGGCTCACCCGGACGAAGAGATAGATGCCCAGGGTGATGAAAACGAGGTTTGGCAGCCAGACGAGAAGGTGGGGATACAGCTCGGGATTTTCCCGCTGCATCTGGGCGACAGTGAGGAGCAGGTAGTAGGACACCGCGATCATCAGGCTGAAGACGAAGCCTGCGGTGGTCTCGCGCCGCTGGGCCGTGATGCCGAGAGGCACTCCGATCAGGGCGAAAGTGATACAGGAGACGGAGAAAGCCAGCCGCATGGAAAGCTCGGTTCGCAGGGTGGCCCGCATGGCGGGTTCCTGATCCGCGTCCCCGACCATCGCCACCAGCTTCGTCAGAGGTAGATTCTCCGGCTGGACCCGCTGCACCTCCTGTTTGAACTGTTCCAGGGAGATGCCCGTGGGAAAGTTCGCCGTAAAGACGGGCTGGGTGCTGTCCATGAAGTTCCCCTCGCTGCCACGGAACATGAGGTTGGCGTCCTCCATCTCGACGATCAGTTCGTCCTTATCCAGGTCGACGCTGACCCTGGCGGCGCGGGCCATCGCGATGGCCTCGGGAACGGGACCGGCACTTTTCACCATCTGAAAGTTCCTCAACACCCCGTCCTGTTTGTCGGCGAAGATCAGATAGCCGGGAAAGTCGCTCATGACCTGTTCGTCCTGAAAGATCATCATGGGATCGCGCTTGGCCTTGTTGATCATGGTGTCTTTCATCCCCTCCAGTTCGGTCTTGGCCCAAGGGGTGATGGAGAGATTGATCCAGGCGCAGATGGCGGTAAAAAACAGCGAGATCACCGCCACGGGCAGACAGATGCGCGGCATGCTCAGGCCGGCCATGCGCATCAAGGTCATCTCGCTGTCGGCCGATAGCTTCCCGAAAGTGAGCAGGATGGCGGTGAGGAAAGAAAAGGGAATGGCGAGGCTCAGGGCGAAGGGAATGACCAGACCGACGAACTTGAAGACGAAGACGAGGCTCAGGTCGGGACGCTTCGCCAATTCGCTCAAGATCTCCTTGAAGACGTTTCCCAGAATGAGGATGATGAGGATGATCAGGATCGCAAAGGCGGCCGAGATCAGGATCTGACGGGCCACGTAGCGGTCGAGAATGCGGGTCATTGCGGAGGAGAGACGGCCCGGCCGGGCGATAGGTTAGGAGACTTTGGAAAAACTCTGAAACAGCCACGGAGCATCCTCGGGTCGCGCCGGCCTGCTTGACCCGGATGTCGTATCGTTTATGATAAGTCCAGGACGGGGGAGCGGCAAACGCTGAGATCGCCGGAAACGGTGGAACCCTTAGAACCTGATTCAGGTAATGCTGACGCAGGGAGTCGACCATGAATTGCCTTTGAACCACCCATCATCCACCCCTTCTGCCGTCCGGGCTGAGGAGGTGGATTTTTTTTTAGCCATGATTACCCCGAACGAAATTGAAGGAGGAGGCCAGAGCCTCCGGGCGGAGAATGCTTTCCCTCGGAGCAGGCGCATTTATGTGGAGGGCAGAATCGATTCCCGGGTTCGGGTTCCCCTGCGCGAGGTGAAGTTGAGCGATACCAGCCATCCCAACGGACGAATCGAAGTGAACGAGCCGGTCCGGACCTATGATACCAGCGGACCCTGGGGCGATCCGGACTACAGAGGTGACGTGGAAAAAGGGCTGCCCGCGCTGCGCCGCCCGTGGATTCTGGAGAGAAACGATGTCGAGGAATACGACGGCAGGGTCGTCCGCCCGGAGGACAACGGGTACCTCTCCGACGAACACGCCGAACGCTACAACGAGAAACAGAAGACCGCCAACCGCCTGCGGCAATATCCCGGACTGCGGCGCAGGCCTTTGCGATCCTCGAGCGGGCAGCCGGTCACCCAGATGCACTATGCCCGGCAGGGGATCATCACCCCGGAGATGGAGTTTATCGCCATCCGGGAGAATCTCGGTCGAGAGGCGGCATTCCGCGCCGTCAGCGATGGGAAAGGGCCGCGCAACCTGCTCCACTTTCAGCATCCCGGGCAGTCTTTTGGGGCCTCGATCCCCGAGATGATCACCCCGGAGTTCGTTCGCGACGAGGTGGCCCGGGGGCGTGCCATCATCCCCAGCAATATCAACCACCCGGAAAGCGAGCCGATGATCATCGGACGGAATTTCCTGGTCAAGATCAATGCCAATATCGGCAACTCGGCGGTGGCTTCCTCGATCGAAGAGGAGGTGGAGAAGATGCGCTGGGCCACCCTGTGGGGAGCCGACACCGTGATGGACCTTTCCACGGGCAAGAACATCCACGAGACGCGCGAGTGGATCATTCGCAACTCCCCTGTTCCCATCGGAACCGTTCCCATTTATCAGGCCTTGGAGAAGGTGAACGGCCGGGTCGAAGACCTGTGCTGGGAGGTCTACCGTGATACCCTGATCGAGCAGGCGGAACAGGGCGTCGACTATTTCACCATCCACGCCGGAGTCCTCCTCCGATTCATCCCGCTGACCGCCTCCCGCATGACCGGGATCGTGAGCCGGGGCGGATCCATCCTGGCGAAGTGGTGCCTGGCTCACCACCGGGAAAACTTTCTCTACACGCACTGGGATGAGATCTGCGACATCATGGCCGCCTACGACATCTCCTTCTCGATCGGAGACGGCCTGAGACCCGGATCGATCGCCGATGCCAACGATGCGGCGCAGTTTGGCGAACTCGAAGTCCAGGGCGAACTGACGAAGGCGGCCTGGGACAAGGGTGTGCAGGTCATGAACGAGGGCCCGGGGCACGTCCCCATGAATCTGATCCAGGAGAATATGGAAAAACAGATCGAATGGTGTCACGAGGCTCCGTTTTATACCCTGGGCCCCCTGACGACCGACATCGCTCCCGGATACGACCACATCACCAGCGGCATCGGGGCCGCCATGATCGGCTGGTATGGCTGCGCCATGCTCTGTTACGTGACGCCGAAGGAGCATCTCGGCCTGCCCAATCGGAACGACGTGCGCGATGGGGTGGTGACCTACAAGATCGCGGCTCACGCGGCCGACCTGGCCAAAGGGCATCCGGCGGCCCAACTGCGCGACAATGCCCTGAGCAAGGCTCGGTTTGAGTTTCGTTGGGAAGACCAGTTCAATCTCTCCCTCGACCCGATGAAGGCGCGGGAGTTTCACGATGAAACCCTGCCCCAGGAGGGCGCCAAGACCGCTCACTTCTGTTCCATGTGCGGTCCCACCTTTTGTTCCATGAAGATCACCGAGGAGGTGCGGGAGTATGCGCGGAAGCAGGGCTTGAGCGAGGAGGAAGCGATCGAGGAAGGGATGAAAGAGAAGGCTCGCGAGTTCGCGGAGCAGGGGGCCGAGATTTACCAGTGATGGAAACTCCCCCCGATCCGACCTCCCGCCGCGGCTCCGCGGCTCGGGGTCCCGCTCTCGCGGCAGTGTTGCTGGGGAGCTTTTCCGTGATTACGGGCTGCGCCTATGGCTTCGGCATCGTGCCCGCCCTGGCTGCGGTTTTCTGTGCGCGGCTGGCCCGGCGCCGGATGGAGGAGGAAGGCACCCGTGAGGGGAGCGGTATGGCCAAGGCGGGGTTGATTCTCGGAGTCTCGGGGATGGTGATCAGCCTGTTTTTCTTCGCTCTCTTCGTCGTGATGGTGGTCTTCGGCATCGGGCCAGGCGAATTTCCCAGCGGCCCGGGATGATCTTCGGGCAGGTGACGATAGTCACCACGGGGGCCGGTCGGCTCCCACCCAGACATCAGAAATTCGTCAGCTTGACCGCCGCCGCCCCGCGCCCTCCGAGGACGACGACGATTCCGGGATCGGGTTCCGCTCCCGGGGCCGGTCGAGTGATCGTGTAGACGTCGAGCAGTTCCACCCGGGTGTTGTCGAGCGCCAGTTGAAACTCCTGGGGAACCTTGTTGGTGGCCAGCCATTTTGCCGTTTCCTCCTCGATCTCCGGCAGGTAGTCGGCGAGGTCCGCCCGCAGTTCGCGTTCGATCGATTTCGTCAAAATCTCATCGAGCAGCCAGGCAGCCGTGCGGGAGAGGGTCTGTCGGGTTTCAACGGTCAAACTGACCTCGGTAAAACCCAGCGTCTGGGCCTCGTAATCGACCACGGGCAGACCCTCCAGCCAGATCCGTCCGGAGATGGCCCGGCCCCAGGACCCTCTTTCTCCCTCGACGAAAAGGCTGAGATTCAACTTGCCCTGCCGGGCCACACGGACCTCGGGGCGAGATAACTCGACCCGGGCGCCCACCCCGGTGTTGACGACAAATCTCTCCTCCCGGAGGGCTTTGTTCAGTTCGGACACATGAGCGACGATGGGAATGCGGAGATCGTTCACCGGATTCGTCGCCACCAGGGCCAGCTGCGGCAGAGGTTCCGGGGTGGGCGCTTTCGCCGGAGTGTTCGCGACGAAGGAACGCGCAATCATGGCGATGGTGCACGAGACCCGGTCGGGAACGGAGTAGTCGACCGGACCCATCGACACCTGGTCGGGATCGACGATAAACCAGGCCGGAGGATCGTCGTTGATTTTTTCCACCACGTGGGCCTCATCCCAGAGTCTTTGCAGTTCCTGGCCCAGGTCGAGTTCGCCGATGGTGTCCGGGCCCAGTTTGGCCGCCTCGCGCTGGATGATGGGGGTGGCCGCATCCTCGATCAGACTGCGCGCGCTGACCTTGCCGATGCGCCCCAGACTGAGGTCGGCCCGGGTGAGTTGGATGGTCGGGGTCAGGTTCGGGAGGATCCGCCAGTTGGGATCGATGGCGATCTCCATGGTTCCGGAGATGGTACCCGCGAGGTCGGCGGAGCTGTCGATGGGCAGGGTGAGGATACGGGCGTCGAGCAGCCCGGTGGCGCGGGCTGCGCCCCTCATGGGCAGGCTGAAGGCGAGGGCCCGGCCCGTGTTGCTCAGGCTGATGTCGCCCCGGACGAGTTGCCACTGCAGGGTGCCATTGCTCACCCTGCGGTGAAAGTCCCGGCGTTCGGACTCGCCGATCTCGCGGGGAGCCTCGCGGTTCGCCGCGACCTCCAGAGCGGAGACGGGAATCTCCACCCGGACCGCGATCACCGACGTCTCGGGCTTGGGGGTATCGAACTCCCCGATCGGATCGCCGGTGGGAGGAGGCACCCGAATCAGCCGAGGCCCGATCCACTTGGTGAACAGAGGCACGGCGGCGACGAAAGCCACCGCGAGGGTGCCGAGCACGATGAGAAGCATGATCAGCCTTTTCATCGCGCCAAGATAAGCGCAATGGAAAAGAAGACCAATGATCCCTTATACGACGCGGGAGCCGACGACCCCGGGGTGGATTCGGGTCTCGGGCCTTTACACGGCCGCACCTATTTGTCAGGTTCGGCGCATGTCCAGTCCAGCAATCCCGATCTTCCCGTTGCTCGCCGAACTGCCCCAACACTCGCTGACCTTTCTCATCTCGGTCCTGATCGGTGCGGTCGCCGCCCTCCTCGTGCTTATCATCGTGTTTCGCCTGCAGGCCTTCCTCGCCCTGCTCATCATCAGCGCGCTTACCGCGATCGTCGCCGGGATTCCGATCACGGACATTCCGGGGGTGATCGAACAGGGCATGGGATCGAACCTCGGATTCATCGCTGTGATCATCGGGGTGGGGGCCATCTTCGGGGCGATGTTGGAGCACTCGGGCGGAGCGCAGAGACTGGCCCAAGGGTTATTGGGGTTTTTCGGGGAAAAACGGGCCCCGTGGGCAATGTTGCTCACCGGCTTTATTCTCTCCATTCCGGTCTTCTTCGACGTGGGGCTGGTCATCGTGTCTTCGATCCTTTTCTCTCTGACCAAGAAGACGGGCAAATCGCTGCTCTATTTCGGGTTGCCCCTGGCCGGCGCCATGGCGACGACCCACGCCTTCGTTCCCCCGACGCCCGGACCTGCCTACGTGGCCTACGATCTCGGTGTGGACATGGGCACCATGATCGCGGTGGGCGTTGCCATCGGTCTTCCCACGGCCATCCTCGCCACGTTCATCGGCATGCGCATGGGAGAGAAACTCTACCTTCCCGTTCCCGAGGGGCTCGACATCATGGAGGATAAAGAGGATGAAGCCTTGCCTCCTTTCGGGTTGGTGGCTTTCATCATCGCGCTCCCCATCCTGCTGATTCTCCTCGGAACCGGGCTGGAGCGTTTCGTGCTCGCGCCGGGGATTCCCGAAGGGCTGGAGTTGTCGGAATACAACGCGGAACTGGCACAGCGCCTGCGGAAGGCTTCGATCCCGTTCCAACTCATCACTTTCTGCGGCAAACCGATGGTGGCCCTCATCATCGGCACCATGGTGGCGCTGCTGTTCCTCGGTTTGTTTCGCGGGGTCTCGCGCGAGGATCTTCTCACTTTGAGCACCCGAGCCCTGGGGCCGGCCGGCATCATCATCCTGATTACCGGAGCGGGAGGTGTCTTCAAGACCATCCTCAAAGAGACGGGCATCGCCGACGCCCTGGCCACCGCGTTCGGCGGCGCCATGCCCCTGGTCGTGGTCGCCTTCCTCCTCGCGCTGGTCATCCGCATCGCCCACGGATCGGCCACCCTCTCCATGGTGACCGCGTCGGCCCTGGTCGACACGCTGGCGGCGGGGGGCAACCACACCAGCCTGGACATGGCCTTCGTCGCCGTGGCCATCGCCTCAGGCGCGACCGCGGTGTCGCACGTCAACGACTCGGGTTTCTGGATCGTGAACCGCTACTACGGGATGAGTGTCCGAGATACCCTGAAGACGTGGAGCGTGATTACCACCGTCGTCGGGATCACCGGATTTGTTCTCGCGCTCATCGGCAGTCTCCTGTTCTGATCCGGGGCCCCGCCTCATTTCAGCGGGGAGAGTTGCCCCCGCAGATGCGCGATTTCCATGGCGAGATCGTCGTTCCACGGCTGGCTCTCGATCGCAGCGTCCCATTCCTCCCTCAGGCGATTGGTCGCCACGGCGAGGTTCCCCCGAATGACCATGCGCTCCTCTTCGGGCAACTGGGCGGCACGCATGCGAACGTAGTCGATTCGGGGGCGGACACTGGCGAGGTCGGCGGCGAGCCCGTTAAAATCAGATTCCTCCCGGCTCCGACGAAGGGCTTCGCGAAGATCGTCGCTGATGGCGAGCAACTCGGCGACGGTTTCATCGCGGACTCGTGCGGCGGCCTCTCCGGTGAAAAGGGGGAGGTCGTTCGCCGCGGGCAAGGGTTCGGGGGAGCCGCATCCCGTCAGGGCAAGCAGTCCGCTGGCGATGAAGATCAGGTTCAGTTTCATATTGGGGAATCGAGTGGGGTTATTCGTCGGCGACCGAAACGGCTGACCCGTTTCCTCGTTCGGCCATTTCCGCCAGGATGGGTTGAATGGTGCCCAGGGCCACCGTGTCGAGGCGCCGGGCGCCGTTTTCCGTCAGTTGATCGACCAGCTCGAGGATGCCGTCGGTGGTGAAGGGATCGGGGAGCGTCCTGTTGTTGGGGCGGCCGTCGCTCAAAAAGACCACCTGAGTGGCCTCGCCCGCATTCAGGTCGATGGCGGCCTGGAGGGCGGCATGGTAGTTCGTGCTGCCACCCGCCGCCATGGCTTCGATCGCTGCGATGGCGCGGGTTTTCCGCTCGTCGGTTCCGTAGCCCCAGGGAATGAGGACCTGGGGACTGGTGTCGTAGTCGATGATGGCGAAGCGGTTCCCGGCCTCGAAGGCGGCCAGCGCTGTCCGGGTGGCCTCCTTCAGCCGGTCGATCCGGCCCTTCGTGCTCATCGAGCCGGAACTGTCGAGAACAAAGATGGTCTGTCCGGTGATCGCCAACTCGAAGAAGGTCACCTGCACAGGAAGGTCCGCCGTGTCGCTGCTCCGGTAGTAGGGATCGAGAGGTTCTGCCCTGCCCGACACGGTGAATCCATCGGGGAACTCGCTGCCAAAAACTTCGAACGGAGCACCGTAGGTCAACCAACCCGTGGCGGGGCTGCCTCCGGCATCGAAGAGCCGGTATTCGATCCGCGAAGAACCGGACGGATTCGGGTTGGACAGGGTGATCGTGGTGGAATCTTCCACCCGGGTGATGACATCGAGCGTCGATTCGATCCCGGGAGGATCGAGTTCGTAGAAGGCGGTGACCTGTCCCTCCGCCTCGGCACTATCGGTAAAGTGAGGGCTGCGGGAAACCACGCGGGCGACGACGTCGAATCCTCGGGGGAACTGGGGACCGCCGACCTCGAAGGGCTCGCGATAACTTGCCCATCCGGTCGGGGAGCCCTCTCCGGGCACGAGGGGAACGAGGCGATATTCCACCTCGAATGCACTGGACGAATAGGGCAGCACGCGATCGCCGAAGACGAAACCACCGGGATTGTTGTCGTGAGTGATCTCGATTCGGGTGGACCCGGTGCGGGCGTCGATCTGGTCTGGGGCGGCGACGACGGCCGGAGCCCGCAACGAGGTGACCCACTCGTAGGTTTCGTCGGCCGGATCGCTGTGGTGAAAATCCTGTGGCTTCAGGGATTCGACAAAAGCGAGCACCTTGTCGCCGGGGCGGACCGAGATCGGCCCGGAGTACTCCCTCCACTCCCAGTCATCGGCGTTGACGACGCCGTAGATGATCCTGCCGGAGTCGGGACCGTTGGGATTTTCCAGGGTAATGGGAAAGGGGAACTGGGCGAGGTCGAAGTAGTCGCTCGTCGGGGAAAAGATCGGGGGGAGCAGTTTTTGCAGGATGGGGGTGGGAGCTGGGGGTGGATCCGCGGCGGGATTCGGGTTCGCCGGAGGCTGGGGCAGGATGCGGGTTTTGGCGATCAGGGTCGGATTGACTCGGGGGGCCGGAGAGGCGTCCTCGTAGTCCCAGACCCAGTCACTGGTCGAGGCATACTCGACCACCGAGGGGTCGCGCGATTCCGCAACTCGGGAGGTCTCGGCCCCCTCCAGCTCGAGGAGCACCCCGGCCACCGGATCCGAGGTCACCTCGAATCGCTTCGTTTCCGGCCTGTAAACGACCCGGGCCCCCCGGTAGGAGGAATCGACGTGGATCGTTCCAATCCGACGGTCGATCATGGAGCCGGTGAATCCGACGAACGTCTGGGAGGTCGACTCCTCCCGATGCGTTTTCAGCCGGGAGATGACGGCATCGGCCCCCGTGGCAGAATCGAGGCTGCCCCCACTGTGCAGGTAGACCTTTACCGCCGCATTGAGGTGCGCGACATCCGATTGAAGCTTCGACTTTTCCACCGCGGGACGAAAGCTGCCTACGGTGGTGATACCGATCGCCCCGAGGATACCAATCAGGGAGAGCACGAGCAGCATCTCCAAAAGAGAAAATCCCCGGACCAACCGCCTGCCAGAGAGTGTTGGGTTCATGTGGCAATCATAAACCTCAAATATGGAAATTCTATTGAATATTGTATTTATTTTCATTTTTTTCCAAAAAAAACGCCCCCCTTGTCGGGAGGCGCCTTTCAAAGCGAAGATGGGGACGGTTTTTGGCGGAGGATTCCGGCAATCGACGTCGAACAACGATCAGGAATCTTCTTCGCTGCTGGCGGTGACGGTGGCATCCACCCACTCGATGAGCGCCATGGGTGCAGCATCCGAGCGGCGCTGGCCGAGTTTGATGATCCGGCAGTAACCTCCCGGACGATCGGCGCTGGCTGGAGCGATCTCCTCGAAGAGTGCTTTGACGCTGCGCTGGGCGAGTTGGTTGCTCCCCAGGAGCGAGAGCGCGCGGCGCCTGCTGTGGAGCGTGTTGGTCTTGCCCAGGGTGACGAGTTTTTCCGCGAAAGGGCGGAGGGCTTTGGCCTTTGCCAGCGTCGTCTCGATCCGGCGATGTTCGATCAGGCTGGAGGCGAGGTTGCGGAGCAGGGCCTCGCGGTGTGCCTTGTCGCGTTGGAGCTTGACGGTTTTGCTTCGGTGTCTCATGAGAAAAGTTAGTCCTTGAGGTTCTGCGCGATGAGGGCGGCGAGACCGGGACCGTCCGAGGAGCGGTCTTTGCCGAGGAGAGTCGCGGTGAAGGGCTGTTCGAGAAGGGTGGGATCGATGGCCATGCCCAGCGACAAACCCAGTTCGTGGAGCTTGTCCTTGATCTCGTTGAGCGATTTTTTGCCGAAGTTCCGGTATTTGAGCATTTCCGCCTCCGACTTCATGGCGAGCTGGCCCACCGTGGTAATATTCGCGTTGTTGAGGCAGTTGGCGGCGCGGACCGAGAGTTCGATCTCGTTCACGCTCATGTTGAGCAGTTTCTTCAGCTCGGTGTCCTCCTCCTTTTCGCTCTGGGGGCGTTCGTCGATGAGGATGGCATCGTCGTCGTAGTTCACGAAAACGTCGAGGTGGTGGCGCAGCACGGCCGAGGCTTGGAGCAGCGCCTCATGGGGCTCGATGCGGCCATCGGTCCAGATTTCGAGGACCAGTTTGTCGTAGTCGGTCCGCTGGCCCACCCGGGTGTTCTCCACCGCGTACTTGACCCTTCGGACCGGGGAGAAGATGGAATCGATCGGAATCACCCCGATGGGCATTTCGGGGTGCTTGTTTTCCTCGGAAGTGTGAAAGCCGCGCCCCACGCGCACCTCCATCTCCAGATTGAATTTCGTGTTCCGGTCCAGGGTGCAGATGTGCTGCTCCGGGTTGACGATCTCGTACTGGGAGATGGCCTGGATATCGGCGGCGGTGACCGGACCCGCCTTGTCCACGGCGATCGACAGCGTGGCGGGGTCTTTATCGTCGAAGTGCTTGAAGCGGACCTGCTTGAGGTTGAGGATAATCTCGGTGACATCCTCGACCACGCCGGGCAGAGACGTGAACTCGTGTTGGGCGCCGGCGATCCGCACCGAGGTGATGGAAGCGCCTTCCAGCGAACTCAAGAGAACGCGGCGCAGGCTGTTGCCCACGGTGTGGCCGTAGCCCGCCTCGAAGGGCTCGGCGGTGAATTTGGCATAGCTGCCGGTTGCGGTTTCATCGTCCTTGACGAGACGATCCGGAACTTCGAAGGGAGCAAGTTTGATGGACATGGAGTGATGATAGGCCGGGTTTCCCTCGGGAGAGCGATAACCTCCAGCGAGACGATAACCCCCGAGGGGAGACGCCACGGTGGATCGCGAGGACCTACGGCGATTGAGATGCGCTCGGGCGGGGAATATCGAGGATATCCTCCGGGAGGCAAGGGTTTTTTCTGGGGAAGAACCGCCCGGAAAAACGGTGACCCGCGACTATTCGGAAGAGGAATGGTGCGGGGGGACGGGTCCGGTCCCAGCGGTGTCAGGAGCCGCGGGAGGCGTGGCGTCGTGCCAGAATGCGGGCCCCGTAACCGGTTCCCACTGGTGGGCGTCCCAATAGTGAACGAAGGGGGGGGTGACTCGCGAGGGGGGGGC
>CAZLUZ010000067.1:0-23694 GCA_964562825.1 uncultured Akkermansia sp. | reverse complement strand
CACAGGCGGGAAAAAACTGGCCCGGACGCGTGTTTCCGGAACGATTGCTTCCCCCCCAGAAGAACTCGGCCACGCTGACGGGTCGCAGCCCCCGCTCCGCGGCATGCTGGAGCAGCTTCGGCGCGCAGCAATCCCCTACTCCGCCGGGAATGCCTTCCCCTTCGCCCCGGAACACCTCGCGCAGCGGTTTCTCTTCTCCGCGGAAATTCCGCAATCGGTACCGGTCATGGATCTCCCCCATGAGACGCCGCGAGATTTGCCGCCTCTCCTCCCCGAGCGACCGCCGGGCTGCGTCGCCGAGACCGGGGGCATCCCGTTCGCGGGTCAATACCTTGATCCTCTGTTGCCCGGGCAGCACCAGGCTCCGATAATCGTCCTCCGCCAGGATCGAGGGGGCCCACCCGGCGATGTGGCGCACCCCACCGTGCAGCGAGGAGAACGCCCGCAGCCACACCGTCTCGCCCCGTGGATCGCGGCACTCCATGACGCCGAACATGTGCCCACGCTCTCCGGAAAAAATCCGCTCGAACCGGAATTCCGGCCGTGCTTCCCCATCGGCGGCAAGATAATCGAGGCGACCCGTGCGATCGAACTCCTCCATCACCCGGAGCGCCTCCCCGTGCGAACGACCCAAGGGAAGCCAATGTTCGCACCGGCATCGCGTGCAATATCCGGCACAACTGATCTCCCCTTTCATCGCCGACGCGACCGCTCAGTAGACCCGGACCGACCAGCTGTTCATGGGCTGCCGGGTGAGCCGCAGGGTCGTCAGACCGCGGGCATCGTGATCCGTCATCCCCCGGATGACTTCTCCGCGATGCATGAGCCGCGGGTAGTGCGTCATAAAAGTCCGCTTCAGGGGGAAGGGATCCTCGGGATTATCCGGATCGACGATGGCGACCTCCAATCTCACCCCAAAAAGACTTTGCCCCGAGTCGAAGTCCCAGTCGTGCAGCCCGAGATAGGACCGGGGAATCCGGATCTGCAGTTGCGAGTCGCGGTATACCGAGGTGACGCCCGCCGCCGGGGTGATCATGTTGTAACCGTCGCCGAAGGCACCCACCGGAACATCGCGGGTGACCCCGGGTCCGCCCCTGCCGCCTGGAGCATAGATCTCGATGGGGCTGACGCAGCCAAAAGATCGGACACCATCGTCACGGCCATCGACAGTCAAGCTTGCCCGGATCGCGGGCGCAGCGCCCAGATCGGGCACGGCGATACCTTTGAGGTCGATCACGGCATACAGCCCGGCCTTTGCCGAATCGCTTCGCCCGTCCGCGGCATCGAACCAGACGCGGGGAACCCCTCGACTACCTGGCGTGGCCAGCCCGGCTCCCGCCAGGCCGTAATCGGCTCCCGCGACCATGGGCAACTTCTCGCCCAGCGCCAGATCACGCGACGCCTCCATCTCACGGGAAAAACGGTATCGATCGCCGCCGATCTGCACCTCGACGAAAACCTCGCTCTGGAATCGGTCCACCCCCTGCGGAGGATCGAAGGGGAAAACCGCGGAAAAACTGCGCCGCCCCAGCGGAGCCACCGAAAAAGCCGTCGCCTCATCGGATTGGCGCCCCATCCCGATGCGGTATGAGCCCGAAACCGTCTCATCGGTGCCGTTGGCGAAATCCCAGTCGATCCGCAGCCGGTTCGCGATGTTGATGTACTGTTTCGACTTCCACGTCACCGATATCGGACCCACCCGCAGGGCCAGATCGACAAACTCGGATTTGTATCCGTCCTCGATCACAAAAGGGAAGCGGACCACATCGTCATCGATCTCGAGGGGGAAAAAAATCTCCTCGCCCTCGTGCGAGGTGCCCACCACGGGGCGCTCGTACTGGAAGCGGAACTCGGCCGATTCCCCTGGGCCGACTCGATACCGCCGGGCCGCGTCGAGAGGGGTGAACCCGCCGACGGTGAGCGCGCCGATGATACCGCTTTTCTCTTCCGCACCCAAGTTGCGCAGCGAAACCACGCTCTCCACCTTTCCCTCCTCCCCGAAAAGGGCCGTTCCCGCCAGAGCGAAATCCGAATCGACCGGTCCCTCCATCAACTCGAAAAAGACAGCCCGACCCAGCGATTCGTGCGCCAGACCGTTGAGGTGACGATATTCCGTCTGCTCCTTGACTCCGGCCACGTGGAAGATGCGCTTGAGGCGATCCCCGATCACCGCCATACCCGCGAGCGGTTCCGCCTCGAAATCCGCGGCGCCGCCCCATCGGATGAGATGTGGGCCGGGATCGATGAAGAGCACCTCGTGATACTCCGCGATGCCTCGGGCCGCGGTGGCGTAGGGACGGGTGATTCCCCAATCCATGGCACCGCCACCACGGTTGACCGGTGTCGGCCCGAAAAGGATCACGTCGACCTTTCTCCTTTTGCATTCCTCGAGGATATGATGGAGGGCCCGCCGAAAGCAGTGGATCGACATCCGGTTGAGGGCGTCCTCCGCCCCGTATTGGATGATCAGCAGATCGGGATCGTTGAGAAAAGCGTCGCTCTTCACTCTCTGCAGCCCATGGAGAACGCTCGCACCCGGGGAGGCCAGGTTCTCCAGCCAGATCTCGTCGCCCAGCGCGGGATTCCTTTTCTCCGCCACCCCTTTCGGTGGATTGAGCAGACGCACCCCGCCCGGATAGAAGAACTGAACCGAAAGCTTCTCCAGGAAGACACCGGCGAACCCGGTCAGGATATCTCCCCGCTTCCGATCCTCCACGTTGGAGGATTCCCCGAAGAGGTTGCTCCCGCCGATCGCCACCACGTAGACAGGGTCCCTGCCCTCCAGCTTGGGAAAGGTGTAGGGCAGATATTTCTTGAACCGGATGCGCTGCTCCAGCGAGAGTGGATACGCCACCGCCTGCGACGCCAATCCGCAGAGCAAGCCGATCCAGAGACAGGCGCCGAGTCTTCTAAGCATCATGCAATATCCCCGGATGTGAACGATCCCGGGGCCGGTCCCCATAGAAGAAAACTGCGGTGCCTCCGGATTCGACGAACGGACCTTCCGACCGCCGTCAGGTCATCGACTTGTTGCGGAGAAACCGGTCGGTCGCGTCGTCCGGCAGAAAATAACCTCTCATCTGGAATTTCGCGGGCGCGGCCCCGAAACTTTCCAGGAAGCGGTAGTGAGCCAGGGCATCATCGAGGGAAACCGGCCCCAGGGTAGCCTTGACGCGCTCGTCCGACCCGGTGAGCAGAGAAACCAGAATACAGCCGTTCATTTCCTCCTTGTCCCGGCTGCCGAGAAACTGAAGGAACCCGTCCTCCATGCCCTCGGCGAGAGCCTGAGCGTTCTCCGGCAAATAGACCGTCTCGGGGATGACTCCCGGCATCTGCAGTTCCCCTCCACTGGTGAAGAGGATGTCTCCTTTCGCCTGGAAGCGTCTCACCGCCTCCTCGAGGCGGAACACCGGCGGGAAGCTGTAATCCACCACCAGGGTTCCCGGCTTCAGCGAACCGATGTCGAGGACCCCGGGCAGGTTCGACGAAGCGACCACCAGAGAGGCCTGATAGACCTCCGGGGGCAACGCGCCTCCGTTCTTCACGATATTGACCGTTCCGTCATAGCCGCTGAGGCGCACCTCGTCGCGGACCCGGGTCATCTGGTCGTCGGTCTGGTAGGGATCGCAGAGAATGATCTTGGCGGGCTGGGGAAGGACCTCCAGCATCAGCCGAAGGGTTCCAAAGCCGATCGATCCGAGTCCGACGACCGCCATCACCTCCGTCTCGAGGCTGCGCCCGGTGCGCTCCAGGATGCCCTCCACCGTCTTCACGATGGTGGCAGATCGGGTGGCGTCTCCCGTTGTGATCGCCGGATACTGGCTCCGGCCGCCGATCCAGCGCTCCACCTCGCGCCCGTGGTCCGTCGCCATGGCGATCACTCCCGTCAACGAGACAGTGCGCGCTCCGGCGGCGCCGGCCATTTCCAGAGCGGCGAGGGTGGGCTCCCGGACCAGGTTGAGATCCTTGAAGAAATCCGCCTCGTAGCACGGGAGCATGATCACTCCGATGTTGCCCTGGGGCAGATGATAGACATTGGTCAGACGGGGTTTCCCGGCGAAGAGCAGCTCTGAGATCTGGTCCCGGGTCAGTCCCGAAAGGTTGGCCAGCGAATCCGGGATGTAGGAGATCGCCACCGCGTCGAGGGCGGGCAGCTCGGAGGGAGCCGCCTCGAACTCGATGTGGGCGAGATCGTCCATGTCGACCTCCGCCACGACCACCGTCTCGATACCGCTTTCCTCCTCCTCATTCAGGTAGGTGGCCAGTTGTTCCACGGTCGGATGGGTGAGGAAAGCCTCCACCGGCACCTCGCGGTTCACCGTGTCGGAGACCTCCACGAGGATGCGCAGGGCCATGAGCGAATCTCCGCCGAGATCGAAGAAGTTGTCGGTCACGCCGAACTCCCCGGTCTCGAAATTTCGGGAAAAGATGTCCCAGAGCAGTTTTTCCGTCTCGTTTCGCGGGGCGATCCGATCCCCCGCATCGCCCGAGCCGAGCCTCGGAAGCGGCAGCCGTTTCCGGTCCGTCTTCTTGTTTGGCGTCAGGGGGAATTCGGCCATCTCGTGAAAATAGGCCGGTATGTAGGCGGCCGGTAGCCGCTCCGCGAGGTAGTGGCGGAGTTCGGCCTGTGACTTCACGCCCGCCCCCTCGGAAATGTAGTAGCCGACCAGTCCCTCGCCCGAGGGCAGATCTTCCCGCTTGGCCACCACCGCCTTGCGAATGCCGGGGTGCTCCTCCATCTGCGTCTCGATGTCGCCAAGTTCCATTCGCACACCGCGGAGTTTCACCTGGAAATCGATCCGGCCCAGACACTCCAACTTGCCGTCGCGGTTCCACCGCGCCAGATCTCCCGTCCGGTAGAGCCGCTCCTTCCGTCCTTCCGCGAGTTCGACTTCCTGGAAAGCCGCGGCGGTTAGGTCGGGACGGTTCCGGTAGCCCCGGGCCAGTCCGTCTCCGCCGATCCACAATTCCCCGGTGAAACCGACCGGCACGGGCCGCAGATGCTTGTCGAGCACGTAGACCCGGGTATTCGCGATGGGCCGCCCGATGGACACCCCGCCGGAACCCTCCTCGATCTTTTCGACCGTCGACCACACCGTCGTCTCCGTGGGCCCGTAGAGATTCCAGACTTCCTTGGCCGAATTGACCAGGGTGTTCGCCAGTCCCCGGCTCAGGGCCTCGCCCCCGCAGAAGACGCGCAGATCGCTGCGCCCCTCCCATCCGGAATCGAGCAGCATCTGCCAGGTAGCCGGAGTCGCCTGCATCACGGTGATGTCCTCCGCTTCGATCAGATTGGCCAGTCGGCGGCCATCTTTCATGTCCTCGGATTTCGCCATCACCACGCGGGCTCCCGCCAGCAGGGGGAGAAAAAGTTCGAGCAGGGAAATGTCGAAGGAGAGCGTGGTGACCGCCAGCAGCGTGTCGCCCCTCTGCATCCCGGGTTCCTGCAGCATGGAGAGCAGGAAGTTCACTGCCGCCCGGTGAGAGATCTCGACCCCTTTCGGTTGGCCCGTCGACCCGGAGGTGTAGATGACGTAGGCGAGCGAGTCCGGGCTGACGCCCCGAACCGCCGGCGCCTTCGCCGTGGATTCGATCGACTCCGCACTGACCAGGGCCCAATCCCCGGAGGGAACCTGGTCCCGGGTGGAGGAGGAGACGATCACCGAATGAGGCGAGGCGTCTTCGAGCATCATGGCGAGACGCTCCCCGGGGAATTCCGGATCGAGCGGCACGTAGGTGCCGCCCGCCTTGAGCACGCCCAACAGGGCACCGATCACCGCAGGAGACCGGCTCATCATCACGCCGACGACATCTCCGGGACGGAGTCCATCATCGATGAGGCGTCGCGCCACCCCGTTGGCGAAACGGTTCAGCTCGCCGTAGGTCACGTGGATGTCGTCGAAGATCACGGCAGTCTCCTCGTCCAGCGTTGCGGCCTGCCCGGCCACCAGTTCGTGGAGCAGCACATCGCGGTCGTAGACGACCTCGGTGGCATTCCAGCCCGTGAGCACCCGGTCGGCCTGGTTCGGGGTGAGCAGGTTCAACTCCGAGACCCGGAGATCCGGAGTCGCCACCATCTGACGGAGCACCTGCTCGTAGAGGGCGCTCAGCTCGGCTATGGTCGCCTCCTCGAACAGGTCGCGATTGTATTGCCAGCACCCGAAGAGGTATCCTCCCGCCTCCTCGACGACGAGGGTGATCTCGAACTGCGCCTGACGGGTGGTCAGGTCGATCGTTTCCATGGAGAGATCACCCACGTGGAAGGTGTGCCCGCCCTGGCCGATGAGGAACACGGCGATGCCTTCCTCGTCGATGCCGGGAATTCGCTCCATGGAGAAGCTCACCTGGAACAGAGGCGAACGACCCGGGTCCCGCGGCAGACGGAGCCTTTCCACGAGCCTCGCGACCGGGTAGTGCTGATTGACCAGGGCGCCGTTCACATTGTCCCGGTTGCGCGTCAGATACTCCAGCACCTCGGGATCGTCGTCGATGGTCGAGCGCACCGGGACGGGATTGATGAAATACCCGACCAGTCCGCGCAACTCCGGCTGGCTTCGTCCGGCGAGGGGCACGCCCACCACGATGTCCTCCTGGCGGCAATACCGGTGCAGCAGGATCTCATAGGCCGAAAGCAGCGTGGTGAACAGCGTGGCGTTGCAGGACCTCGACAGTTCCTCCACCGATTCGGTGAGGGCCTGGTCCAACTGGAACCCATAGGTTCCGCCGTTGAAGGTTTGCACCGCGGGACGCGGCCGGTCCGAGGGCAGGTCGAGGGCGATGGGCGCTCCCTCCAGGTGGTCCCTCCAATACTCGAACATTCTCTCCCCTGCCTCGCTCTGCAGGTGAGCCGCCTCCCACTTGACGAAATCGGCGTAGTTGGCCGTCTGCGGCTCTACCCGGGGAGTTTTGCCCGCATGGAAGGAGAAGTAGTATTCGATGAGGTCCTGCATCATCACCGCCACCGACCAGGCATCGGAGACGATGTGGTGCATGCTGAGAAGCGCGATGTGCGCCTCGTCGGCCGTGCGGAAAAGTTCCAGCCGCACCACCGGGCCCCGTTCCAGGTTAAAGGGACGGTTGGCGTGTTCCGTGATCAGGGTCTTGAGCTGATCATCGTTGAGCGACGAGCAGTCGTGCTCTCGGAAATCGAATGCCCGGTTGTGCTGCAGCAACTGCACCGGTTCGCCATTTCGAGTCGAGAAGACCACATCGAACATGGGGTGCCTTTCGAAAATCAGGGCGAAGGCCTTCTTCATCGCGCCGTGATCGAGGAGGGGGCGGAACTTTCCGGAAAACACCAGATTGTAGGCCGAAGACTCCGGAGCCAGCCGGTTGAGGAACCAGAGCGCCTTCTGTCCCTCGGAGAGCGGGAACACCTCGGGCATCTCCCCGGCCAGTTCGAAGTCGACCATATCGACGGATCCCCCCGAGGTTTCCGAGGGCCCGCTGCCGCCCGATTCGATGAGCTTCTCCAGAACAGGCACGGAGAGGTCTCGGATGTTCGGGCCATTGAGGACCGATCCCATGGGCATGGACATGCCCAACTTTTCCTCGATCCGGTTGACCAGTTCGATCGCCATCAGCGAATCGAGACCCAGGTTGGTCAGCGGGGTGTCCTTGTCGATGCGGGTGGCGTCGGTTCCCAGCACCGCGGCCACCTGGTTCGCGATGAGTTCCTCGACCATGCCCATCCGCTTGTCCGCGGGAGCCTCCAGAATACGCGCCGCCATGGAATCGCCACCGCCCGCAGTGGTGCGGGGCACCACGGGAAGAAACATCTTCGATTCCCCCACCGAAGGACTGAATCGAGCCAGCGCCTGCCAGTCACAGCGGGCACAACCGAGCTGGGTCGCCGCCGTCAGGACTCCCTGTCCAAAAAGATGCAGGGTCTCCTCCATGTTGGTGGCGCCCAATCCGACCATCTCGAGATACTGCTGGGTTTTTTCGTTCCTTGCGACGAACCCGGCACCGGTCAGGGCTCCCCAGTTGAAAGTGAGGGCGGGCAGCCCCTGGGAGCGGCGGTAGAACGCGAGCTGGTCGAGAAACACATTGCCCGCGTTGTAGTTGGATTGTTTGACCGCTCCGATCACGGCGGAGAAGGAGGAAAAACAGATGAAATCCTCCAGATCGATCCCCAGCGTGGCCTGGTGGAGATTCCACGCACCCAGCATCTTGGGCAGGAGCACCCTGTCGAAACGGGCCTCCTCCAACTCCAGAAGAAACTCGTCGTCGAGCACCATGGCTCCATGGATCACGCCGACCAGCGGTTGTCCGCTTTGCTGAACGCGGGACACCGCATCCCTCACGTCAGCGGCGCGGGTCACGTCCCCCCTGACGTCGAGGACCGTTCCCCCGTCTTCGCCGAGCGCGGCGATCTTCTCGAGGGCATCGTCCTTCGGTCCCGACCGGCTCATCAGCGCGAAATGGCGGGCTCCGTTGGCATGCATCCAGAGCGCGAGTTCGAGCCCGAAGCCTCCGGCTCCGCCCGTGATGAGATAAACCCCATCCCCCCGGAACCGTTGTCCCGCCTCCGTGGGCCGGCCGATGGGAATCTCCGGCAGATCGAAATTCAGCACGTTCTTTCCGATATGCTTGCCTGCGGCCATGAAGCGGAAGGCTTCCACCACCTCGGTGATGGGAAAGACGTGGTGGGGGAGCGGCCGGTAATTCCCTTCGTAGAACCGCTTCTCCAGCTCCGAGAACATCGCGGCGACATACTCCGGTTTCCGCTCCAGGTGCTGCGCCAGGTCGATGACGAAGAAGCTGATGTTGTTCCTGAGCGGTTCGAGACCGATCCTGGAGTTTCCGTAGACGTCGACTTTCCCGATCTCCATGTAGCGGCCGAAGGTCTTCAGCACGCTGAAATTCTTGGCGATGAAGTCGCCCGCCAACGAGTTCAAGACGGCGTCGACTCCCCCGCCGCCGGTGATTTCCATGATGCGGTCGGCGAACTCGAGCGTTCGCGAATCGAGGACGTGGTCCACTCCCATCTCCTCGAGGAGTTGCCGTTTCTCCGGCGTCCCCGCCGTGGAAAAGATGGTTAGCCCCAGGTGCTGGGCGATCTGGATGGCCGCCTGTCCGACGCCTCCGGTTCCGGCGTGGATCAGAATGCTTTCTCCGGCACGCATCCGGGCCAATTCACAGATCGCGTAGTGGCTCGTCAGAAACACCGTCGGCAGCGTCGCCGCCTCGACGAAAGACATCGTCTCGGGCTTGCGGAAGACCATGGCGCGATGCACCGTGACGTAGCTCCGGAAGCAATAGGGGGCCATGCCCACAACGGCATCTCCTGGCTTCAAATCCTCCACCCCGGGTCCCACGCGGGTGACCACACCGGAAAAATCGTCGCCGAACCACTTCAGGTCCACCGGGTTGCCCGGATACATCCCGAGCGCCTTCATCACATCGCGGAAGTTGATTCCGCCCGCTTTCACCTGGACCTCGATCTCTCCCGGGCCGGGTTCCCGGCGCGTCGTCTCGTTCAGGCTGAGGTTCGTCAGGATCCCGGGTTTGTCGATCTGGAGACGATAAGGAACCACCTCGCCTTCAGACGTCACCGCATTGCGGGTGCGCCTCTCCAGTTCCTCCATCTTGACCCGGTGAATCCGGCGCACAAATCTGCGGTGGCCGCGGAAGGCCACCTCGTGCTCGCCGTCGGACATCAAGACCTCATCGGCGAGATCGTCCAGTTCCTTTTCCGTGGCGGCGCCGTCGAGATCGATCTGCAGCCAGCCGAACTCCGAATGCTCGTTGTTGGCCACCCGCAGCAGACCGGTGATAGGGGCAGAAGCCAGCCCCGGAAGGACATCCCCCGCCGTCACTGGCATGGTTCCCCGGGTGAGAAAAACCACTTTCGGCTTGCGGCTCCAATCGCGAGACACGAGCAGCTTCACCAGGCTGTGGGCACTGCGCACTCCGGTGTCCTGAGCCCGATCCAGCGCTTCGAGGTCCAACTCGTCCGCGCGTGGGTGGTCGAGACAGAGCGAGTGCACGATCGCCTTGGGCGCAATCCCCTCCGCCTCGAGTTCGTCGAGCCTCTCCGCCACCTCGCCGGCATACCCGCTGGTGAGAACAACCCGGGCACCCCTCTGCTCCAGGACATGCTGCAGGCTCTTGCCCATACCGGAGTAATCCGACATCACCAGGTAGACCTCCGGCTCGGGCGATTCCTCCGGCGTTGCCACAGGTTCTTCCTCCCCATCCCTCTCCACGAAAACTGGCTCCGGAGCCCGGGCCACGAAGCAGGCCTGCTGGTCCTGATCGTCCTCGGGCGAGGAAATGAAACTGGTCGCCTCGCGAAACCCTTCCGCGCACAGCAGCTCCTCCCACTGCCTGCGGTCGAGCAGGGCCGAGTCTCTCCGCAGCTCGTAATCCTGGAAGCGCCACCAGCCGCCGAGCAATCCGAACACGTTGTCCAGGGCGGCTCGCCGCCACGTCACCTCGAGGAACATGAGAATGCCGTCCGGCGCGAGGCAACGCCTCAGGTTCCGCAGCGTCTCCCGGAGATCGGCGGTGGCGTGAATCACGTTCGAGGCCAGAACGATATCGAAGCCGTGGGCCCCCACCTGGGGCTCGGGATCTTTCTCGCAGTCGAAGAGGCGATACTCCACGAAAGGGTAGGCTTCGCCGAATTTTTCTTCCGCCGACTGGAGGAAGAGGGGACCGTTGTCGGAGAAGACATATTCCGTCCGGTCCGCGGGAAAGAGATTGAGGATGTGCGAGGTCAGAGAACCCGTTCCCGCGCCTACCTCCAGAATCCGGATGGCGCGCCGCTCCGGCACCCGTGCGATCGCCGCGGCGAGGGCTTCACGAATCTGCTCGTTGATGACGGGAAAATCGGCTCCCTCGCGGTAGAACCGCTCCATGATCTCTCCCGATCCGCCGGGAAAAAGGATCTCGAGCGGGTCCGTCTCGCCCGACAGGACGCCGCCCAGGTTGGGTCCCGTGACCCGCTGCAGAGTGACCTCTGATCCGAACTGGGGAAGCTCCTGATCGATCTGATCGAGTTCTTCCAGGAGATGATCCGAGAATTCGGGAACCCGGGCCACTCTCCACACATCGGCGCCAGCGCACTCGAGGATGCCTTTCCGGGCCAGCGCCTCGCATTGCCCGTGAACCAATTTGGTGTGCTGGCTGGCGATGTCGAGTTCCTCGACGAGTTTCTGCACCGTCACCTCGTCACCCACCTGCGGGGACCACCCCAGTTCCAGGTAGGCGTTAATGATAAAACGGATGGCCGCGTCCTCCATGCGGGGAAGGAAAACCCCGTAGTGTTGTGCCAGGCCCCTTTCCTCGTAGTGTTTCTCCAATCCTGCGTTGGCTGCGCCCACGATCTCCGCGGGCGAGGCGAGTCCGTTGGGTTCGTCGATCCGGGTCCCTTTCAGGCGCACCGGTTCCCACATGGCCTGGTAGACGCACTTGTCCAGGTCCTCCCCATCGTTCTGCTCGACCCGATCGGCGCGAAAACCGAGGATCTCCGCCACCAGATTGCCCGCATCGTCATAGATATCGATATCGGCGATGATGTATTCCCTATCGTTGTCCGAGTTCACCCTGGCGTGTCCCCAGATGCGGAGAGGCGGGCGTTCCACGTGGAGGCGAATGCTCCGGATCGCGGCGGGGAGGTAGAAATAGTCGCTCGCCTTGGCCTCCTCGGGGATGACCTGCCCGCCTTTCACCGTGTGAAAGCAGGCGTCGAGCACGGCGGGGTGAAAGTGAAAATCGGGAATCGTGTCATGAAGCCCTTCGGGAGCGACGATTTCCGCGATCGACTCGCCATCTCTCCGCCACACATTCTGCAGGTGTTGAAAGAGCGGCCGGAACTGGTATCCCGCCTTGGCGTAGTCCTTGTAATAGGCCTGGTGGTCGAAGTGCTTCTCCATCCTCGCCTTGGTCGCCTCGATGTCGAGCCTCTTCTCCTCCGGCACGGGCTGCTTGCGCAGGACGCCCTGAGAATTCAAATCCCACTCCCGGCGGTCGCTCGTGGAACTGAAGACCTGAAATACCCGGGTGTCGGGGTCGAAGATTACCTCCACCGTGGGCACCTTGGCCTCGGTGACGAAGAGTGCCTTCTTCATCTCCAGGTCCTCGACCACGTAGTTTTCGCCGGGGAACATCTTGCGAGCCACGGCGAGACCGATCTCCCCGTAACCCGATGCGGGGAAGACCACACTGTCCCAGAAGCGGTGGTCGTCGAGCCACTGGAAATAGCGGGGGTCCAGCTCGAACCGCCAGGTCGGCCGCGGTGCGGTGCGCTTCAGCCCCAGCAGGGGATGCTCCAGGTCAGCACACCGCAGGTATTCTCCCTCTTCGGACTCCAGCCAGTAGCGCTCCCGTTGCCAGGCATAGTTGGGCAGTCGCACGCCCGAGCCGGACGCCTGGTTGACCGACTCCCAGTCCACCCGGTAACCCCAGAGATGCAGCTTGGCCAAATTGGTCAGGATCTCCTCGGACTCGTCCGTCTTCCGGCGCAGGCTGGAGAAGTAGACTCCCTTCCGCCCCTGCTCCGAGAGACACTCTACGATGGGGTTCTGCAGGGCCGGATGAGGTCCCAGCTCGAGGAAGGAATCCTCTCCCGCCCGGATCAGGCCGGAAAGGGCGGGCGCAAAAAGCACGGTCTCCCGAACATTTCTCCACCAATATTCCGCGTCCAGTTTCTCCCCGGCGAACACCCCGCCGGTGACCGTGGAGATGTAGGGGATCGTCGTGGGCCGCGGCCGGATGTCCGAGAGAACCTCGAGGAGTTCCTCCCGGATCGGTTCCATCTGGTGGGTGTGAAAGGCATAGTCGATGCGAAGCCAGCGCACGAACTTCTGCGCGTTCTCCAGTTCGGCGACCACCTCCTCCAGGGGTCCGGTATCCCCCGCCAGGGTGAGCAGGTTGGGACTGTTGACCACGGCGATGGCGACTTGCTCTTCCCGCCCCGCGATGGCCTTCTTCGCCTCCGCCTCGGTGATGCCGACGGCCACCATGCGCCCGTTTCCACCGGTGGAATCCTGGAGCCTGGACCGGTGGTAAATCACCTTCACCGCGTCCTCCAGAGTGTAGGCACCCGCCGTGTTGCCGGCCGCCACCTCGCCCACCGAGTGGCCTACTACCTTCGAGGGAACGATTCCCCAGCTCTTCCACAACTCGGCCAGAGCCACCTGCAGTCCGAAGATCGCCGGTTGCGCGATGTTCGTGCGATTGATCTGCGAGGACTCCTCGTCGCGGGTCATTTCCTCGATGAGAGACCAGCCGGCCATCGGTTTGAGGTGGGCGTCGATCGCCTCGAGACTTGCCCGGAAAACCGGCTCGCGTTCGATGAGGTCCTGCCCCATGCGCCACCACTGGGCCCCCTGTCCGGTGAAAACGAACACGAGAGGATGCGCGTCCCCGGGTCGTCCCTGGATAACGTGTTCTGTCTCATTACCGGAGAGCCATTCGGTGAGGTGCCGGGTCAGCTCTCCACGGTTCCGTCCGAACACGGCGAGACGGTTTTCGTGGTGTTCCCGCCGAAGGCCCGCTGCGGCCGCGATATCCCGCACTCCGATGTCCTCGTGCGCCCGCAGGTAGCGCCTCCATTTCACCACCGTATCGCGCAGCGCGTCATCCCCGCGTGCGGAAAGGGGAAGCAACACGGGCCGGTCCGCCTCCGATTCCCCCTGGCCGCCGATCAAACGAGGATCGACGCCCCCGCCGCCCGCCACCGAGTCGGGATTCGCTTCCAGCACGATGTGGGAGTTGGTTCCCCCGAACCCGAAACTGTTCACCGCCGTGACGGGAAGAAACCCGTCCAGGTGGGGTAGCGGCCGGAGCCGATCCGCCACCTCAAGCTTGAATTCATCGAAGGGAATGTTCGGGTTCGGCGTCTCGAAATTGAGGTTGGGCGGCACCGTGTCGTGGTGCAGAACCAGCGCCGCCTTCATCAGTCCGGCCACGCCGGAGCCGGACTCGAGGTGACCGATATTCGTCTTGACCGAGCCGATGAGACAGGTATCGCCCTCGTCGCGCCCCCGGGAGAGCACCTGTCCCAGAGCGCGGGTTTCGATCGGGTCGCCCACCGGAGTGCCCGTGCCGTGAGCCTCCATGAAGCGAACTTGTTTCGGCTCCATCCCCGCCTGTCGGTAGGCGATGTCCAGCATCGCGGCCTGGGTTTCCACCCCGGGCACCGTCATCGACGAGGTGTTGCCGTCCTGGTTGATCACCGCGGCCTTGATGGTGCAGTAGATGCGGTCCCCATCGCGGAGTGCTTGCGAGAGCGGTTTGATCACGATCATCCCGGCGCCCTCTCCCCTGACATAGCCGTTGGCGCGCGCGTCAAAGGCGAAACACTGTCCGCTGGGTGAGAGCATGGAGGCCTTCGAAAAACCGATGGAGGCATCCGGAGTGAGCAGCGCATTCACCCCGCCGGCGAGGGCCATGGCGGCCTGGCCGCTCCAGATGGATTCGCAGGCCAGGTTGATTGCGACGAGGGCCGAAGAACAAGCCGTATCCACGGAAACGGCCGGACCTTTCAGGTCGAAGAGGTAGGCGATCCGGTTCGACGCGATGGACAGCGTGCTGCCCGAGTTGGTGTGGACATCGACATTCTTGGGGTCGCTCTGGGCCACATTGGCGTAGTCGTTCGAGGCGATCCCGACGTAAACCGCGGTGTCGCTCCCGCGGAGATAGTCGGGCGCGATGCCCGCATCCTCCAGGGACTCCCAGGTGGTCTCGAGCAACCACCGCTGCTGCGGGTCCATGCGGAGCGCCTCGCGCGGAGAAATCCCGAAAAACTGGGCGTCGAAACGGTCGAAATCGTGAATAAAACCACCCCACTGGGTGATCATCTTGCCAGGAATCTCCACATTCTCGTGGTGCCACCGCTCGCGGTTCCAGCGATCCTCAGGGACGGGAACGATCCCGGAACGGCCTTCCACCAACATTTCCCAGAAGGATTCCGGCCCGGAGACGCCTCCCGGCAGGCGACAGCCCATCCCGATGATGGCGAGCGGCTCGCGCGTTTGAGATTCCAGTAGTGACATGGCTTATCGTGTTTCTATCTGAGAGGCAGACAAAGGAAAAGCGCAGAACGAAGCCTATCTTCATCCCGACGGCAAATCCTAAGACCTTGTAAAAATTCCAAAAACTATCAGCTATTGAGCAGAATTCTAGAGTGCCGGAACCTTTTCCTTCGCCAAGGACGAGAAGGGCAATAAAGGGAAGCCTCTCCTTTCGTCAAGCGCGGATGATACTCCACCCCCCTCCGGAGACGAAACAGACGCGGCCCGACGGGAGCACTTACGACCGGGAGAAGGCGGGGGAGGATTCCTCCGAGCGGGGTCTGCCCGAAGCCCTCCTGCCGGCTCAAAACGGCACCGCACCGCTCGGATTCGGCTCCGCCCGAATCACCCCGGGAGGAGGTCGGCGACGGCGTCTCTCTCCTCGCGGAGTTCGGCCACCGTGGCGTCGATCCTGGCACGGCTGAAATCATTGATCGGCAAACCGGGGACGATGCTCCAACCCTGGCCATCGCTGGTGACGGGGAAAGAGGAGATCAGTCCCTCGTCGACGCCATAGCTGCCGTCGGAGCACACGCAGAGGGAGTGCCAGTCGGACGGCGCGGTGGGTTCGATCAGACCGCGGACGGAGTCGACCACCGCGTTGGCTGCCGAGGCCGCCGAAGAGGATCCCCGAGCCTCGATGATTGCCGCCCCTCTTTTCTGCACCGTTTCGATGAAGGGCCCCTCGAGCCAGGCCCCATCGTCGATCCTGTCGGTGGCGGGGGCACCGCCGATCCTGGCCTGATAGAAGTCGGGATACTGCGTGGCCGAGTGGTTGCCCCAGATCGCCATGTTGGTGACCTCGGAAACATGCACCCCGGCCTTCTTCGCCAACTGGCTCTTGGCTCGGTTCTCGTCGAGCCGGGTCATGGCAGACCAGCGGTCCGAGGGGATGTCGCGGCCGCTGTTCATCGCGATGAGACAGTTCGTGTTGCAGGGGTTTCCCACCACCACCGTCCGGATGTCCGCGGCCGCATTTCGAGCGATCGCCTGGCCCTGCCCGGTGAAGATTTTTCCGTTGATGCCGAGGAGGTCCTTTCGCTCCATTCCCTGCTTGCGCGGCACGCTGCCCACGAGCAGGGCCCAGTTGGCTCCGCTGAATCCGGTGTCGAGGTCCGAGGTGGCCACGATATCCTGGACCAGGGGAAAAGCGCAATCGTCCAGCTCCATGACGACGCCCTCGAGAGCTTTCATCGCCGGCTCGATCTCGATCAGGTTCAGGCTGACCTTCTGGTCCGGTCCGAACATGGCGCCGCTGGCGATACGGAAGAGGAGGGAGTAGCCGATCTGACCGGCTGCTCCGGTGACGGAAACGCGAATCGAATCACTCATGGTTGGATGCACTGGGGACATGGCCCGGTTTCATCTTCATGGTCCGGCCCGTCTCCTTCAAGATGTTTTTCGACATATCCCTCATCCATTCCCACTTCTCTCCCCGGCGCAGTTCATCGACGGTGACTTCGATCCGGTAGGTCCAGTTCTGATCGGTCATGATTCCGGGAACGTTGATCCGGTCCTCCAGGTAGAGCAGGTCGGTGACCATCATGGCGATGTAGCGCGAACTGGAGAGAGCCAGGGTCCAGAAAAGCGCGTCGAGAAAATTCCGGTCGTATCGGGGCAATTCGTCAAACTGCGTCACCGAGATATCGCAGTATTCCAGCAGCGTGGAGATGAAATGCCGCGCCTCTTTCCATTCATCACTCCCCGCTTCGGATCCGATGATGACATCCTTGCTCCGGTTCCACTGCACCTTGAGCGGGGCGTGGTCGTGAGTGGTGTAGCAGGCGAAGGAGAGATGGGGGTAGCGCCCACCCGCCAGGACCTTGCCGTGCTCGAACTCCCACTGCGGAACCTTGATTCCGGCGATGCCGAGGCGCTCGAGACTGGGTCGGACGTAATCCGGCACGGTGCCCAGGTCTTCCGCGATGATCTCGGCGCCGCCCGCCGCCTCCTGGAGCACGCGCAGGTATCTCTCGCCATCTCTGCGGTTGCCTTCCTTGTTTTCCGGGCTGTCGTCATCCCGGGGGCGGAATCCCGGCCTGCGGCCCTGGCACCGAGCCGCGGCCTCGTCTCCGCTCAGGGGCAAAAACTCGGCATTTCGCACCGGATTCCAGGGGAAGGAGTAAATCCGGTAGAATCCGAGGGCGTGATCGATCCGAAACATCTCGCAGATCTCCGCGGTCTTGCGCACCCTCTGCCGCCACCATCCGTAGTCCTGCTCGGCGAGGACATCCCAACGGTAAAGAGGAATGCCCCAGTTCTGCCCCCATTTCTGGACGAAGGGGTCGTCCTTGAACAGAGTCTCCGGCGGCGCACCCCCATACCACTCCAGATCGAAGATGCCGGCGTTGGCGAAGACGTCGGCGCTCGCCACCGAAATGCCGAAAGGGATGTCGCCCATCAGGCGGACCCCCCGGGATTTCCCGTGCGCCGCCACTGCCTTCCACTGGCCCCAGGCAACCCACTGCACGTAGGCGTAGAACAGGATCCAGTAACCGGCCTTCCATTCATTCCCGCCGTTGATCGAGCGGTTGATCACGTCCCGGGCCGCTCCGAGCGAACGGTAGCTCTCGTCCCAGGTCTGCCAATTGGGATTCCCTCCTTCCAGTTGCATGAGAAAACGGTACACGCAGTAGTCGTCCAGCCAGTCGTATTCGACGTCGCAGAATCGGCGAAACTCCCGGTCCCGGGTGGTACCCTGCCCCAGGGTGAAGGTCTTGAATTCACCAAAGGCCCGCTCCAGGAGGTCCCGCTTGAGGGCTCGCACCAGCCCGTAGTTCACCCGGCCCTCGCGCAGGCGCTCCATGGGGTGTTTCGCCAGCACTTCCCGGTATGCTTCCTCGGTGAGATCGGGCAACCCCGCCCCGGGCCGACAGTCGATGGTCAGAGGTTCCAGGGCCACCGAACTGATGGCGTTGTAGGGACTGTTGTCCGGTCCGATCTCGTTGATGGGCAGCAACTGCAGAAAGCCGAAGCCCAGGTCAGCGGCCAGGTCGATAAATTGCCGCACGCCCTCGGTGTCTCCGATCCCGAGATCGTCCCCGGTCCGAATCGAGAAGGTCGGCACCAGAATACCCGCCACCCTCTCCCCGGTTTCGTGATTCGTCTCCTGCACCTCGCTCATACCATGTGATTCCAGAAACGCTTCACCCTAGCGGCATTCACTGGAACCGACAGACCAAATTCGCCAAAGATGACCGGCCGTCTCCGTGCCCGCCACAATCCCCACAAATGTCGTCAGGCCTCGAAAAACAAGGAAGCGACGTTGCCCGGCGAGGACGGGTACCCGCGCCGGCTCTCCATTGACCGATAGGCGACGGATGGGCAGTTTGCTCCGATGTGCAGGGAGTTCTCTATCCTCCTGGCGGCTGGTATCGTGCTCTCCTCGGCGCGAGCGGAACCCCCGGCCCGTCCCAATGCGGTCGTTCTGTTGGGGGACGACCTGGGATGGGGAGATCTGGCGTCTCACGGCAACCGGAACTGGGAAACGCCCTCGCTCGATCGGCTCGCCGACAGCGGGATGCGTCTGGAAAAATTCCACGTCTGCCCCAACGGCTCGACGACGCTGGCCAGCCTGCTCACCGGCCGCTACCACTATCGCACCGGAGCATCGGGTGAGTCTCCGCCGGAGTCGGTGATGTACCCCGGCGAGATCACTCTAGGGGAAATCTTTGCGGAGAACGGTTACGCTACCGCCTACTTCGGACGCTGGCATCACGGGGTCAACTGGCCCCACACCGCCCGGGCGCAAGGCTTCGGCATCCATCGGGACTCTCCGATCGCGGAAGATCTCGCCGGGGAAGCGATCGGTTGGATCGCCACGGCGGAGGAGCCCTTCCTCGCCATCGTCTACCTTCCCCTCCCGCGTATGGGAAACCCGGCGGCGCTGACCCCAACGGAGCGTGAGGAGGTGGTGCGACGCGGGGTGCTCGAACTCGATCGCCACTGCGCCGACCTCCTCGACGCCCTCGAGGTCGGCGGTCGGCGCAACCGGACCGTGGTGTTTTTTCTCTCCGACAACGGTCCCGATTTCTTCGGTCACCGCACCGGTCGATACAACGGGCACCTCTACGGGGGGAGAGGCAGCGTGCATGAGGGCGGGGTGAGGGTGCCGTGCTTCGCTTCCTTCCCCGGGACGATCCCGGCCGGCTCCAGATTCACCCGGATCACGGCGCACATCGACTTGCTTCCCACCCTGGTGGAACTCTGCGGGCTCGCCCAGCCGGAAGACGCTCTCCCGCTCGACGGCATCAGCCTGACCGCACCTCTTCGTCGCGGAACCCTGCCGGCAAACTGGCCCAACCGTATCCTCTTCACGGCGTGGACCCCTCCCGGCTTCGATTGGCGCCGGGCCAGTGCGGCGGTCCGCACCGACCGCTGGCTCGCTCTGCGCGACCCCCGATGGCGCCGGACCGAGGACACCACCTCGCTCCACGAGGGGTGGGAACTCTACGACCTGAGAACCGACCCCTTCCAGGACCACGATATGGCCTCCGCGCACCCTTTTCTCCTCGCCGACCTGAGAGCCGATTTCGGCTTCTGGATGGACGACACCACCGACGACGGACTCGGTTTGCTCCCCGTGGAAATCGGTCACGCGGAATCACCCACCGTGATTCTCCGCCCCCTCGCAACGGACGCGACGGAGCATCGCTGGCCCCTGCGCGTCGTCGCCCCCGTTTCCCGCCGGATCGAGATCGTCTATCGGAGCGCGCTTCCCCTGCGCGGCCGGCTATCCGCCGGAGACCGGGAATTCCCCCTCGCGCTCGGGGCCGCTGCCGAGGGCGCCGTCATCCTACCGGGAACGATCGATCTCAACACGGGCATCGAAGAGGTCACCCTCCATCTGGACGCTCCACCGACGGGAGCTTTGCACGAACTGCGCCTCGTCCCCTGACGGTCAGGTGTCGAAATCGTTGTTTGTCGTCGAGAAAGAACCCAAAAGGATAGGGGACATTCCATGAACTCGCGTTATCGGCAGGAAGAACTGATCGGAAAAGGGGGAGCCGGTGCAGTCTACCGGGGATTCGACACGCAACTGGAGCGCGTCGTCGCGATCAAGAGGCTGTTGGTCCACACCGGCGAGGTGGCACACGACGCCGGCTCACAAGGGTCGGCCGAGTCCCTGATCAACGAAGCGAAAACCCTGTCGCGATTTCGCCACCCCAACATCGTGACCGTCTACGACGCCGGAGTCGACGAGCAGGGTTATCCCTTCGTCGTCATGGAATATATCGAGGGGGAAGACCTCGAATCCATCATCGCGCGTCAGGTCTTCGCCGAGGAAGATTTCATCCAACTGGCCTCGGAGAGCCTGGAGGCGCTCGTCGCCGCCCATGCCCGTGGTCTCCTCCACCGCGACCTGAAGCCCGGCAACCTCATGCTCGAGGCGGTGTCCCCCGAGTCCTTCCGCGTGAAGCTGCTGGACTTCGGGCTGGCCAAGATCAGCCAATCACCCGTGTCCCAGACCATCGACCAGGACGGCTCCGTGCTCGGCTCCATCTACTACATGGCTCCCGAGCAATTCGAGCGGAAGCCGCTGGACCAGAGGACCGACCTCTACCAACTGGGTTGTGTTTTGCACTATGCCCTCACCGCTCGACATCCCTTCGATGGGGAGAGCGGGGCGGAGGTCATGAGTGCCCATCTGAACCATCAGATTCACTCTCTGGCCGAGCTTCGTCCCGACCTTTCCCCCCTGACGGTCAGCTGGGTGGATTGGCTGACCGCCCGCGATCCCGAGGATCGTCCCTCCACGGCGGAGGAGGCGTTGCGCCATCTTCAGGGTCCCCCGGCGCAACTGGCTACCACGCGGACGGTGCCGCGGAGCACGGCTCCGCAGAGGCCGGTGCTGCGTGCTCCGGCTCCGGCCCCGTCCCGCGATGGGAGCCATCTTCCCTGGATACTCGGAGGTGGCTTTGTTCTCATCGCGGCTGGGGTGGCGGGTTTTCTCCTCTGGAATGGCACCCTGCGGCCACCGGGGAAAAGCGAGGAGATCGCGACAGCTTCTCCGCCCCGTTTGGAAACCTCATCCGCTCTTTCCGGTCAACCGTCGGCGCCCGCTCCCTCCCCAGCGCAGGCTTCCTCTCCGGCCGCCGTTCCGGAAACCGAAGACGGGCCCGCTCCGACACCTGCTCCCCCCGAGCCCGCCCCGGCACCCGTTCCGGACCCGGACGGCTCCGATTACGATCCGCGGGCGGAGGCGGCCCGCTCCCCCTTCGACCTCGATTTCTTCGCAAGCGCCATCGGAAAACGGGTCGTGGTGGAGGGGGAAATCGTCCGCGCCGGAGAGAGTCGCTCGGGCAAAACCCGCTACCTCAATTTCGACCGCCGCCCCGGCACCAGCATCTCCCTCGCCTTCCGCACCGAGGATGTGGGACAAATTTTTCCCATGAGCCGCCTCGATGGAGAATTTGTGGGCCGGACCCTGCGCGTCTCGGGCGAGGTCACGGAGGTTTACGGGGACCTGCTCATCTTCGTCGAGGACGAATCCCAGATCACCAAGCTGCCGCGGTGAAGCGAGCGTGCTACTCCAGTACCTGCATCTCCTCTTCGTCTCCGGAGGTATCGTCCGGATCCTTCATGGTGTGAATCATCATGACCATGTCCCCCTCCGAGGGCACCCCCTCCATGAGATCGGCGGTGATGAACGAACCCTTGCGGGCCGGGGTGACCTTGATGAGGGAGGAGAGTTTCGCGTCGGAGCCATAGACGTAAAGCCGAGTGTCGGGTTCCACCTCGGCCACCTGATTCGATTTGATAAGGCAAAAATTCTCTTCGCTGTTTACCAGGTGAACCGTTCCCACCGGAATCTGGATGGCGCCCGCCGCGGGGAGATCCGCCTGATCAAAACGCCCCTCCTTCACCTTGGCCGAACCCGGGGTTTCCCCGATGCCGGGAAAAGACTGGCAGGCCACCATCGTGGTCGCCAGGATCATTGCCGAACCGAAATACCTCCAACACCTCATCTCAAATCCGTGGTAACCTATCGACCTTCCCTCCTCTTTTTCAAGCTGACTTCCCCACGATGAATCTGTTTGTCTACGGAACTCTGCAGATGCCGGAAATTCAGGAATGCATCTGCGGGCGCCGGCTTCCTTCGGAACCTGCTGTCCTCCCGGGTTTTGCCGTGCGGCGAGTGGAAGGGGCCAGTTTTCCCGGGGTGTTTCGGTGCTCCGGAGAAGAGACCCCCGGTCTGGTGTTGCGCGATTTGTCACCCGGAGAAATTGCCAGCTTCGACGCCTACGAAGATTCCTTTTACCGCAGGACTTCGGTCGAGGTGGTTCTCGAAGGAGGAAGGCGCCTGGGTTGCGATGTCTATGAGGTCCCGCGGGAAATAGCGGAGGAAATTCTCACCGAACAGACCTGGGACCTGGAGTGGTTTCGGGCGAATGCTGCCAGGGATTATCTGGAGCGACTGCGAGGCTCTGCCTAGGGTCGATCTCGCCGCCTCGAATCGGAGGAAGAACAGATTCAGGGATGGTACCCCTTCTCCATTTTCTGTTGAGGATAACCGTAAAGCTCGGCTCTGGCCTCGGCGGCTTCGCGGGCGAACTGCTCGAGTTCGCGGCGCTTTTCCTCATCACGCAGGCGGCGCGACTCCGCACGACGCTGGAGGAAGCTGCGCTTTCTCTCGGCCCCCGAAATCTGATCCGGAGTCCGCAGGTCGGGGAGCGGAGGCAACAAACCCAGCAACTCCTCCTCTCCCGGGTCGGGCTGAGGTTCGACAAACTCGCGGTTGGTCCACTGAAACTTCACCTCACCTTCCTCGATGAAGGTTGACCCCGCGTTGAACGGCTTCAGCTGGCCGCCGTTCACTGAGTCAGGCCGATCGCGGCGCCCGTGATCCACGGCTCCCCGTTTCTGAGATTCGACCTGAATCAAGGCGGACGAAGGGTCCGGTTTCGGCTGTGGTCTATTCGCCTGCTGCAGTGCCCGGATCTCCGCCTCCCGCGCCTCGTTGCGCGCTTGCTGCTCGGCCAGAGCAGCCAGCCGTCTGGCCCGCTGCAACTCCGCCTTGCTCATCTGATCGGGCGTCCGCAGGTCGGGGAGCGGAGGCAGAAGGCCCAACTCCGCGTCGATGGGGGCAGGTTCTTCCGGTCCCCAATACTGGGGATTGCCAAAAGGTTTGAGACGCCCTCCCGTGGGGGTAATGGCGTCGCTCGGAGAATCCACCGAGTTCCGGGGCATCTGAACCGCCACCGGCTCCTTTTTCTTCACGATAAATCCCGCGCCAAGCGCCTTGAGCAGGGTGGTCCCGGCCTTCTCCTGCGCGGAGAGAGAAGGGAAAACCAGACTGATTGCGAAAAAGATGGCGAGCGGAAGATTCCTCATCACATCGCGCAGTTTGAGAGAGCCAAGGCGGCTCCGCAAGCACAATGTTGCGGAAACTGCCCGCTGAGATTTCCCCGCCACACCTAGGTTACAGCTCACCGGGATCCCCCGCCGGAACTCCGAAAATCCGGTAGCTCGAGTATCGATTGGTGTTCACCTCGTAAATGTAGTAGGCGAAAGAATCGCGCCCGCGCTGGAAGCCGAGGATCGTCGTCTCCTCCTCTTCGTCCTCGACCCGGCTGTCATCGCTCTCCTCGGCAAACCGTTCGGGCCGCTCGTAGGAGTCGTTATCATACCCCTCGTCGAAGAGAAAAGCAGCCAGACCGCACGGGCCCGG
>CAZLUZ010000066.1:13206-23799 GCA_964562825.1 uncultured Akkermansia sp. | reverse complement strand
CGCAAGCTTGACACCCACATCAAGAGCTTGAGGGACAAGCTGGGCTAGTACGGAGCCTGTATCGAGACGGTCCGATCGGTCGGGTATCTCTTCAACGAGGCTGCGGATTTGACCGAACCCATCGATGAGCCCTTGGAACAGGATTCATGAATCCCCGGCAGGCTTTTCCGTGCCCGGCACCTTTCATCATGATTGTTCGCTTTTTCCCGCTGGGGCGATGCCTCGCTCCGGGCCAGGCAAAGGCGACTCTCTGACTCGCTCCGGCTTCGCCTATGAAGTCCGGCCAGAGGTGACGTCGGGTTTCTCATTTCTGTAATCCGCCATTCGCTTCGCGACTCCCCTTCTGCAACGTTGCACACTTTCATCACCATCGTGTTGGCGCTGACCTGCGTCTGGCTCGGCTACCAACTCTACTTCCTGCGGCGGGGCATCTCCGATCTGGTGAAGGCCTTGGGCCGGGACTCCCAACTGCAACGTCCGGATCTTCCCCCATCGGCCAACCGCGGGCCCCTGGAAAAGTTGAGCAAGGACATCCTCGACACCCTGGCCGAGTCCAACATGCAGCAGGCCCTCGCCGAAGGGGTGCAACGCATCCAGAAAGTGCTCCTCGACGAGGTGGATGACGCCCTCTTCATCGTCGACGAGTACCAGCAGGTCCGTTTCGCCAACACCGCCTCGCGGCGACTGTTCAAAGCTCGGGATATGGTGGGGCGCCAACTCATCGAGGTCTGCCTCGACCACCATATCGTGGAAACGGTCGACCTCGCCCTCAACGCCCAGGGCCCGGTCCAGGACCAGTTCCACCTGGGAAAAGATCGCACCCTGTTCGTCGAATCAGGTCCGATCGATCCTTCCTACCGCATCGGTGCCGGCGCCTGGATCATCATCCGCGACATCACCGAACAGTTGCGCACCGAGCGCATCCGTCAGGATTTCGTGGCTAACGCTTCTCACGAATTGCGCACGCCACTTTCCATCATCAAGGGATACCTCGAAATGCTGGATGAGAACAACGAATACTCCGATCCGGTCAGGGTGATGCTCAAACACACCAACCGCCTTTCCCGGATCGTCGAGGACATGCTGACCATCTCCAAACTGGAAAGCACCGAGGTCAACGCCCTCCAGAACAAGTCGGTTTTCGACATCGGCGACTGTATCATCAGCATCATCGACCACCTGCAACCGGTGATCACCGATCAGAAAGCAAAGATCAAATTCGATTTTCCGGAAGAGGAAGATCGCAACTTTTTCGGTGATCGCTTCTACTGGGATCAAGTGTTTTTCAATCTGGTGGAAAACGCGCTGAAGCAAAATCCCACCCCGGGATTGAAGGTCACCATCCGGGTGGTCAAGAATGCGGCCACGGGGTGGTTCACCATCGAGGTGATCGACGACGGGGTGGGAATTCCGGAGGCCGACATCACCGAAATCTTCAAGCGCTTCTACCAGGTGGACAAGACCCACGGAAAATCGGTCAAAGGGACGGGACTGGGCCTTTCCATCGTGAAGCGGGCGGTTGAGGCGCACGACGGGGTGATCTCGGTAAAGAGCCAACCGGGTCACCGGACCTGCTTCACCATATCGGTCCCCGGCTCGCCAGTCGGTGCACCGCAGCAATCGTGAACGGCCCCGAGCCGCGCACCTCCTTCCACCGCCCGCTTTCCAGCCGCGACGGCGTGAGGGATACCGGCAGCAGGGGAGCGGATGGTTCTCACTCCTCCTCCAGCGCCGCCGGACCGATGTGCCGGATGTCGGTGGCCCGCTGGATATAGACCGAATCCTCGCCGATGTTGACCGCGTGGTCACCCACCCTCTCCAAGCATCGGACGATGAAGATGAGGTTCAGGTACGTCTTCAGATTCTCCGAATCCTCCCCCATCGCATGGGTGAACCGTTTGATGGCCCGACGATGCATCTTGTCGAGGACCTGGTCCCTCGGGTAAAGCGTCAGGGCGATGTCCACATCCTCGTCGGAGAACGACTTGACCGAATCCTGAAGCAATTCGGAGGCCAAATCGTAAATCGGCTCGATGAGCCGCACGTCGGCAATCTCCTCCTTTCTCAGTATCTTACGTGCCCGTCGCGCGATACTGGTGGCGTGGTCCGAGATCCTCTCCAAATTGGTCGATATCTTCATCGCCGCAACCACCATGCGCAGATCCGTGGCCATCGGATTGAACCGCAGCAGGATGTCCACTCCATCCCGGTCGATGATTCGCTCGTAGCTGTTCACCTCCTCATCCTCGGCGATGGCATCGTTGCACAGCGCTTCGTCCCGTTCGAGCAGGCCGCGAACGGCGTGGTAAAGATTGCTCTGGGCCATGCTGGCCATCGTCAGGACGGACTTTCGCGTGTTTTTCAGAGCCTCCTCGAAGGACCCGAGGGTATGTTTTGTTTCAATCATCGATGCGGGATACGGTCAAGGGGCAACGTCTCACTCCGGAGACGGGCGAGTGGCGGATTCGGGGAGAATCCGCCCCGGTCTTGAGGAGACCGGCTAGCGACCGCCGGGTGACGCGGAGTCACCCAAAGCGGCCGCTTATGTAATCCTCGGTCTGCTTTATCGACGGATTCGTGAAAAGCTTTTCGGTGAGATCGTATTCGATCAGATTGCCGAGGTAAAGAAATGCGGTGTAGTCGGAAACGCGGGTCGCCTGTTGCATGTTGTGGGTCACGATCACGACCGTGAAATTCTCCCGCAACGTGATGATCAACTCCTCGATCACCGAGGTGGCGATAGGGTCAAGCGCCGAGCAGGGTTCGTCCATCAGGATGACGGTAGGCTTGACCGCGATGGCCCGGGCGATGCAGAGCCGCTGCTGCTGACCGCCGGAGAGACCGAGGGCCGATTCCTTGAGTCGGTCTTTGACTTCATCCCAGAGGGCGGCGCCCTGGAGGCTTTCCTCCACGGCCTGATCGAGGACGCTCTTGTTCCTCTCCCCGGCGATACGAAGGCCGAACGCCACGTTTTCGTAGATGCTCTTGGGGAAGGGATTCGATTTCTGGAACACCATGCCAACCGACTTGCGCAGAAGGATCGGGTCCACCTTGGGCCCGTAGATGTCGCCGCCCATGATCTTGATCGTCCCACCTGTCATCTTCGCCGTGGGAATGGTGTCGTTCATCCGGTTGAAGCAGCGCAACAGGGTGGACTTGCCGCAGCCCGAAGGTCCGATGAAGGCGGTCACCCGCTTCTCCGGAATATCCAGGGAAATGTTTTTCAGCGTGTCGGTCCTCCCCAGATCGTAACTGAAGGACACGTCGGAACACGAGACCAGAGCCGGATCCCGATCGGCAGAGGTCTTCGCTGCGCCCGCCCGGCGGGCTCCGGGCTCGATGCCACTTTCAATCTTCCCGTCTTGGGGTGCGTCGGATGTCATCTATCTTCCTCCTCTTGGAAATAATCACCATTTGAGCTTTTTACGAACTTTCATGCGGAGAATCACCGACACGGTCGCCAGCAACATGACTATGAACATGAAGACCAGGGAGGCTCCCCACCGCATGTCGTCGGCCAGTTCGGTAGACGGAATCTTGGCCGCGACGACATAGATGTGGTAGGGCATGGCCTCGCAGCCGCGTTGAAAAAACTCGAAGACGCGCCAGAGCCCGTTTTCCGTCAATCCGGCCCAGGGAAGGTCACCGGTGGCGAAGGCTCCCGTATACATGATCGGGGCCGTTTCTCCGGCCACCCGTAGGATACCGAGCACAGAGGCGGTGAGCATCCCCGGGAGAGCGTAGGGCAGCACCGCCTTGCTGATCGACTGCCACTTTGTCGAACCGAGGGCGAGGGCCGCGTCGCGAAACCCCTGCGGCACCGCCCGCAGGGATTCTTCGCAGGCGGTGATCACGATGGGCAGAACCATGCAGGCCAGGGTGAAACCGGCCGCCGCCATCGAGGTCCCCCACCCCTGAAACGAAAGATACCACTGTTCCCCCGCGGCGAAGGAGCTGTAGAGAAAGGTGGGCAACTCGAAAAAGAAGGCCGAACGGGGTTCGGGCGTGGTCTTGGTGATTACGGGAAAAAAGAAACAGAAAAACGCCAGGCCGAAGAGCCCGAACACGATCGAGGGGACCCCCGCCAGGTTGATGATGGCGAGACGGATCATCCGGATCATGGCTCCCCGCCGGGAATACTCGCTGAGAAAAACCGCCGCGGCGATGCCGATGGTCATGGCGACAAAGATGCAGATCAGGATGAGAAAAAGGGTGCCGATCAGGGGGCTGAAAATCCCGCCCCCCGAGTAGTTGGAACTCGTCCGGTTCAGCATGAGCGCGTCGGGATTCTCCGCCTCGTAGCCGCGTAATTCTTCGGCGGTGAGTTGGTGATACTTCAACTCCTCGTCGTAGAACCCATAGAGAATGGTGGGACGCTCGGTCAGGAAACTGGCACCTGCCCGAACAATGACAGGCGATCCCTTGTAAATGATAAAGCCGAGCAAGAGGAGGAAAGCGACAATGACGATGTAGGTAAAAAAACGCAAAATCGCGATCGCCACATTCTCGCGGTTGAACAGGCTTTTCTGGTTATGGAAAACATCGCTCATGCTGCAGGTTTAACCGCTCGGGATTCCCTCACTTGTTCTCGAACCGGTGCAGGATCTTCTGCCCGATATAGTTGATGATCAGGGTGATGGTAAAGAGGACCAACCCCACCATGAAGAGAGCCCAGTAGTCGATCGAATCCTTGGCCGCCTCTCCCATGGCTTGGGCAATGATTCCCGTCATGGTGTGCCCCGGTTCCGTGACCACGCCGATACCCTTGGTGAAATCCGGTATGGCGATCCGGTTCCCCGCCACGATCAGCACCACCATGGTCTCCCCGATGACACGTCCGAATCCGAGGAGGACCGCGGCGAAGACACCGCTGGCCGCCGACGGTAGAATCACCCGGAAAGCGGTCTGCAGACGGCTCGCTCCGAGGGAAAGAGATCCCTCCCGATACGCCGTAGGCACGTTGTTCAAGGCGTCTTCGGCGAGGGTGAAAATGATGGGACAAGCCATGAACGCGAGGAGGACCCCCGCCAGTAGCATGTTGAGGCGGTTGGTGATCGGAAAACCGGGAAACCAGGCCATCCACGACACCTCACTGAAATCCTTGAGCAACTGGCCCACCACCGCTACCCCCAGAAGACCGAGCAGGACCGAAGGGATCGCCTCGATAAATTCGATCGCCGGTTTGATAAAGGACTGCTCCCGGAAAGAACAGATCTGATTTACGTAAATCGCCCCCGATACCGAGATGGGCACCGCGATGACCAGGGCGATGATCGCGATAATCATCGAACAGGTGAAAAACGGCAAAATGCCGTAACGATCCTGGATCCGGCTGTTGTTGGTCCACTGCTTGCCCAGAAAAAAGGCAGCCGCGGTGTCGAAATAGGTCCAGGGCTTGTCGTGCCTCCAACTTTCCAATTTCTCTCCGACCCGCTCCAACTCCTGCAGGTTTCGAAGGAAAACTTCCTCGAAAAACTCGATCTCCTCCCTCGCCATCTCGGTTTTCAGGGCGGAGGGGGCGGGCAGCTTCTCCAATTCTTCCAAACCCCGGCTCCTGATGTCAGCGACGGCAGCACGGTACCGATCCGTCAGCGCATACAGGGTTTCTGCCTCCTCTTCGAAAGGAAATGCCTCCAGGAACTCGTCGGTGGCGTCCGCGATTCTGCGCAGGTTCCGGTCGACACCGAGGTCCAGCTTGGTCAGCTCATAGAGCAGAACCCGTTTCTCCGAACTCATGGCATCCTCGGGAATGGCGCGAAGAACGGCATCCAACGGAGCGTCGGGTGAGCGCAGGGCCTCGAGGAATCCCGCACGCGAACCCTCCGCCGAAGCAAAGACGCGTTCCGCGGCGTTGCGGATATCCGACGGAACGCTTTCGTAGGCCGACAGGCCCTGGACGATTGGAGGCAAATCTTCGATGACCTGGCGGAAGCTCTCGAGATAGAAAAGGCGGGCGTATTCATTGAAAAATTCGGCTTCCGCAATCACCTCCATCGCCCTGCCCAATTTCTGCTGCCGCGTCGCCGTGCTGTCGCTGGCGAGAGCCACGTTCAATTGCCCCTGCACCTCCCGGGGCGTGATATCGCTGGTTTCGAACCGATTCCGCGTCGTTCTCGCGTGCTCGGATGCTTCCCGCCAGACATCGTCCAGTTCCGACGGAAGTTTGTTCCTGAAAAAATTGAAGCTGTCGTAGATCCCTTTGACCTCCGGATAGGTCTCGGAGTAAACCTCGTCGAAACGCTCCTCCACTTCCTCGAAGTAGGGAGCCTCGTCCCGTTTCCACCAGTCCAATCCGGCCACGGCGTCCACCACCTTGCGGGCGTTCTCGTCACTGAGGCGACGGAGTTCGCGGATGCGCCCCCGAGTCAATTTCTCCCGCACCTCATCCCGGCGTCCCTCGACCCGCTCTTGCAATCGCTCGATCACCCCATCGAGACGCACCGCGCGATCGGAATCGTCGCGGTACTCGTCGTCGCGCTGGGAGATGGCATCCTTCAGCACGAGAAGGTCGTCGCCGAGAACATTCTCGGCGTGTAACCGCGTAGCGTTGTACGCCGAAATGATTCGCTGATTGTTGGCGTTGGGATGAGCGATCTCAGCCGCGAAGGCCCGGCTCAGGGACCCGGTGTCGATCTTGTACTGCTGATAGGCTCGCTCGATGAAGGTAAAATACTCCAGCCCGGATTTGCGGTAGACCTTGAGCTGCGCGTGGTGATGGGGGAGAAACGACCACGCTTCCTTCAGCAGGAAAGCGATGATCAGGGCAAGAATGAAAATCGCCAGACTGGCGTTGCCGCCAAAAAAATACCTGATGATATCCTGCCGGTCGAGGCCGAGAAAGCGGAACCCTTCTTTCTTCTTTTCAAAATTCATTCCCTGACAACCCGATTCCTTAATCAATCGCTGTAGCCTGCCATCCTACCGAAGCGAAGGGCCCGGAGCCACCATTTCTTTTTCCGGTCATGTATCAATTCTGTGACCGAAGCGCCCACCGCGGCACAAAAAAACGCGCCCTCGCGAGCGCGCTTCCGCAGAGGGAGAGAACTCTCCGGACCCGCTTCAGTTGGCGGGGATGAACCCGGTGTCCGAGACGATCTCGGCGGCCACGGGCGAATGCATCGCCCACAGCAGAAACTCGGCCGCAGCTCCCTTGGGTGCCCCGATCGTGTAGTAATAGAGCTTGCGGGCAATACCGTAGGAGGTCTTGTTCTTCTCGTCGAAGGCCACTCCATCGATGGCGACCGTCTTGAGCCCCTCCTTGCCCACATAGGCCTTGCCGACGTAGCCGATGCCATTGACGTCTTCGGCTACCTCGGTGGCGATCTGTTCGTTGCCCTCCATCTTCTGGGTGTCAGCGCCGTAGTCGCGACCGCTCATGGCCATCTCCTGGAAGGAGGCGTAGGTGCCGGAAGTTTCGTTCCGGGTGTAGGCGTTGATCTTTCCGGGTTTTCCTCCAACCTCGGACCAATCGGTGATTTCCCCGGTGAAGATGCCCTCGACCTGCTCGATGCTCAATTCGTCGACTCGGTTCTTCTCATTGACGACCACCCCGATCATGTCGATGGCAGCGACGAATTCCATCAGTTCCTGCCCCTTGGCGGTGAACTTTTCCCTCTCCGATTCATCGACCTCCCGGCTCGAACAACCGATGTCAGCCGTTCCCGCCGCCAGGTTGGTGAAGGCAGAAGAGGACCCCTTGTCCTCAATCTCGAAGGTAATGGCGTTACCGGCGGCTTCATAGGCATCGGCGAGCCTGGGCAGGAGCTTGGCGTTGATGGTGTCGGACCCTTTCACCGAAAGCTTGTCCTGTGCACTGGCCGAAAAAGCGAGGAGCCCGAATGCAACGGCTGCAACGATAGCTTTTCTCATGTTTCTAAACTCCTGAATGATTGTTAAAATTTAAAAGATAGGGGTTTCCGTTAAAGGCGAAATTGCGTGCGAGCCAGGCGATTTGCAAATTACCCTCCGTGTCGATTGCGTCACAAACTCCATCAACAAGGGCAAAACGTTGCCTGTCAACCACTTATTAGTCCCCTGCGCGCACTGCCACCACGATCCACGGCGCCGCACGCACCGCAGCGGTTTCGCTAACAGAGCCGGCAAAACCGGGCGCACCTTTTCCGACCCAGGGCTGGATTCCCGTCGGAGGGAAGAAAACCGCGAAACCTTTTTTGCCGCGATGGGTTTCCCTTTCTGTATCCCGGGAGCGGGATCGAACCACCAAATCTGCCATGAAAAGCATCATCGCCGCCATCCTCGGGCTCACTGCCACGCAAGCCCTCTGCCAGGAAATGATGATGTCGCCAGCGGATATTCCCTCGGATCATCTGGCCTTTTTCGAGAGAAAGATCCGCCCGGTGTTGATCAAGCACTGCTACGAATGTCACTCCTCGGAGGCGGACAAGATTCGGGGTGGCCTGCTCCTCGATTCGGCCGAAGCCAGCCGACAGGGGGGCGATTCGGGACCGGCCGTGGTGCCCCACGATCTTCACCAGAGCCTGCTGTACGTCGCCATCTCCTACGAAGACGACACCATGGAGATGCCCCCGAAAAACAAACTGTCCGACGACGTGATCGCCGACTTCCGCCGCTGGATCGAAATGGGGGCTCCCGACCCGCGGAGCCGGGAGAGCCAAACCATGCCCTCGCCCAGCTACACCGACACCATTGACATCGAGGAGGGGCGAGCCGGGCACTGGGCCTACCAGAAGCCGAAGAAGCCAGTCATTCCGACCGAGATCGAGCCGGCCGATTGGCCGCGAAACGAGATCGATTCCTTTGTGCTTCGCTCCCTGAACGAGGCCGGATTGGCGCCCTCGCCGGACGCGGATGCCGGCACCCTGCTCCGTCGGCTCTCTTTTGATCTGCTCGGTTTCCCTCCCTCGCCCAGAATGCTCCGCGAGTTCAGCCTGGCCTATCGGACCGATCCGGACCGAGCTGTGGCCGAAGCGGCGGACCGGATGCTGGCTCTGCCTCAGTTCGGGGAGCGATGGGGACGACACTGGCTGGACGTGGCCCGCTACGCCGAATCCTCGGGCAAGGAATCGAATGCCACCTTTCCCCACGCGTGGCGCTACCGCGACTGGGTGATCGACGCCTTCAACCGGGATCAGCCGTTCGACGAGATGATTCTCGATCAACTCGCCGGAGACCTCATCGAGAAGGATCGCGAGGCAAAGCCGGGGGATCGCACCATCGCCACCGGTTTTCTCGCCATCGGGACGAAGGGCCTCAACGAGCGAAACAACCGCCAGTTCCAGTTCGATCTCGTGGACGAACAGATCGACACCACGACCCGCTCTTTCCTCGGAACGTCGGTCGCCTGCGCCCGTTGCCACGATCACAAGTTCGATCCCATTCCCATGTCGGACTACTACGCCATGGCCGGTATTTTTCTCAGCAGCAATACCCACTTCGGAACCGTCGAGGCGGTGCAGAACCGACACGCCACCCCCCTGATCGATTTGCCCCCGCACTACCCGGCGGGCGGCTCCCCTCTCTCGCTCGCCGAGATGATCGACCTGCAATTCCAGGTGGCCTCACTCGAGGAAAGGCGTCGGGAACAGATTTCTGCCGCACGCGATGCCCGCCTCTCGGGGAACGAGGCGGCCGCGACGCGCATCCGTGCCGGGCTGCTCGGCATCACCAACCAGATCTCGATCCGCACCGCGCGCCTCGCCGCCTACGACGAAGACGGCGAACGCCTCCGCCTCGCCATGGGGGTATCCGACCGGACCGACCCCTTCGACTCACAGATTCTGATTCGGGGCGAGGAAGACAACGCGACCCGCGAGCGCGTTCCCCGCGGCTTTGCCCGCGTCATCCAGACCGGAGACGAGGAGTTCATCTCCTCGGACCAGAGCGGTCGCCTCCAGATGGCCCGCTGGATCGCGTCGCCCCACAATCCGCTGACCTCGCGCGTCTTCGCCAACCGCGCCTGGCTCTGGCTGTTTGGAGGGGGCATCGTGGGCAGCGTCGACGATTTCGGCACCACCGGAGAGCCCCCCAGCCACCCCGAATTGCTCGACTACCTCGCCCTCCGGTTTGTCGAGTTGGATTGGTCGGTAAAGAGCCTGGTGCGTGAGATCGTGACCAGCCGGACCTATCGGATGAATTCGGACTACCGCGCCGATGCCTACCAACAGGACCCGGAAAACCGCCTGCTGTGGCGGGCGAACCAGCGGCGCCTCGACGCGGAATCGATCCGGGATGCCATCCTCGCGGTGAGCGGTCAGCTCGATCTGACCCGTCCCGAAGGTTCTCTCGTCTCCGAGATCGGTGCCGGGTTCATCGGGAGAACCATCGGCGAAGAGGATCTCCACGTCCCCTTGCCCTATCGCTCGGTCTACCTGCCCATCGTCAGGGATCTCCTGCCCGAGTCCCTCCAGCTTTTCGATTTCGCCGACCCCAACCTGATGGCGGGCAAACGCGAGGTGACCACGGTTCCCTCCCAGGCGCTCTACCTCATGAATTCCGATTTCGCCATGAGCAGCGGACGCGCCATGGCGGGCTTCCTTGCCGAGGACCAGAAACTGCGCGGCGCCCAGCTGGGGACCACCGCCTTTCTGCTCGCCTACTCCCGCCCACCAACCG
>CAZLUZ010000066.1:0-13196 GCA_964562825.1 uncultured Akkermansia sp. | reverse complement strand
GAGGAGGGCCGCCAGACCCGTGAGTTCTTCCGCCTCTTCACCGAGACGGCGATGAGCTCGGGGATGTCCCGGGAGGAGGCCTCGAACTTGGCTCTCGCCACCTTTTGCCAGTCACTGATTTCCAGCGCCGAATTCCGCACCATCAACTGATCCCCCTAGCCCAGAACAGAACAAGATACCCATGACACCCCGACCCGACTTCGTTCTACCCTCTCGCCGCCTGGCCTTGCAGACTCTGTCCACCGGTTTCGGCTACCTGGCGTTCTCCGCCCTGAGCACGATCGCGGCGGCGCGTGACTCGAATCCCCTCGCCCCCAAAGCACCGCATTTCGCGGCCCGGGCCAAGCGAGTCATCTTTCTCTGCATGCAGGGCGGCCCCTCCCATGTAGACACCTTCGACCACAAACCGGCGTTGAGCCGCGACTCGGGGAAAAGCGCGAAGAGTTTCGCCAAACTGCTGGGATCGCCCTGGGATTTTCATCCCCGCGGAGAGAGCGGCCTGCCCATCTCGGACCTCTTTCCCGAGGTGGCGAAGCACGCCGATGACCTGTGCCTGATCAACAGCATGCACACCGATCTGCCCAATCACCCGCAAGCCTTCACCCAGCTCCACACGGGCAATTTTCAGTTCGTTCGTCCGTCGCTCGGCGCCTGGACTCTCTACGGTCTGGGAACGCAGAATGACAGCCTGCCCGGATTCGTCACCCTGTCACCGCCGAATGGAGCGCAGAACTACGGCAGCGCCTTTCTCCCTGCCATCTACCAGGGAACCCCCATCGGAAAAGGTGGACAGAACCGCTTTGCCCGGGCCTCGAACGAAGCACCGGTGAGCAACATCGAAAACCCCGCCCTGGATCGCGATCTCCAGCGAATCCAACTCGATTACATCAATTCCCTGAACCGGGAAAAGCTGGCTCGAGACCAATTCAATCCCCAGGTGGAAGGGGTCATCGAGTCCTTCGAGCTCGCCTTTCGCATGCAGGACGAGGTACCCGAGGTGCTGGATATCTCCGCCGAATCCACCCGCACGAAGGAGCTCTACGGGATCGGGGAAAGGGCAACCGACGGTTTCGGCAAGAAGTGTCTCGCCGCCCGCCGTCTCGCTGAGGCGGGGGTCCGCTTCATCGAGGTGAGCAATGGGGGATGGGATCACCACCGCAACCTGAAAAATGGCCTGGAGGCCAAATGCACGGAGATCGACCGGCCGATCGCGGGCCTGCTCGCCGACCTCAAGCAGCGCAACCTGCTCGACGAGACCCTCGTGATCTGGGCCGGCGAATTCGGTCGCACTCCCCACGGTCAGAACATCGACGGTCGCGACCACAACAACAAGGGATTCACCATCTGGATGGCCGGGGGCGGAGTCCGCGGCGGCCTCCGCTATGGGGCCACGGACGAACACGGCTACCAAGCCGTGGAGAACAAGGTGCACATCCACGACTGGCACGCCACGATTCTGCATCTGATGGGGCTGGACCACAAGAGGCTAACCTACCGCTATGCGGGCCGCGATTTCCGCCTCACTGATGTGCATGGCAACGTGGTGACGGACATTGTGGTTTGATCGGCTTTCCCCAAGTGATCCCGGGGCGGGGTGGCGGGGTAGCGGGCTTACCCTCGGCATCGATCGCCCCCCGAGACCACGGGAGGCAGAATCGGGCGGTCTTTCGGGTATCCCTTGGCGAAAATGCGCGTTTATCCCCGCGCTTTTCTCCGCTATGGTGTCCCATGAATTTTCGTTCAGTCTGCGCCCTTCTCCCCGCCCTTCTCCTCGGCACCACCTTCGCCACGGGGGAGACTCCCGGCCACCCCGCCCCCGACGCTACCGGCTTTACCGTCATCTTCGACGGCACCGATCTCTCCAAGATCGAAACCGAGGGAAACTGGCAGATCCAGGACGATGGCTCCCTGAAACTGACTCCCCGTCCAGGTGAGAGCGGATGGAAACGCTACGGCTCCTACATCTGGCTCCCCGGGGAATACGCCGACTTCACTGTCGATTTTGAATTCAAGTACGCGGAGGAAGGCAACTCCGGCCTCTACTTCCGCTGCGCTGACACCGTCGATCCCACCAAATCGGGGTTCGAGGTCCAGATCCTCGATTCCCATGGTGCAGAGAAAAAACTGGGACACCACGACATGGGGGGCATCATCCGCACCCGCGGCCCCCTGGTCAATGCGGCCAAACCGGCGGGGGAATGGCAGCGCATGACCGTGACCATGCGGGGAGATCATCTCACCGTGGTGCTAAACGACCAGCTCGTGCAGGACTTCAACCTCCGGGAGGAAAAGCCCGAAGGTAAGGAACTGGCGGAGAAAGGCCGCATCTGCATCCAGGATCACGGCCAGCCCTTCACCGTGCGCAATATCCAGGTGAAACGCCTCTGATCCCCCCCGTATCGCTGGGCGGGTGGCTGGTCGGACTCCTGGCTCGCCATCCCATCGACAAAGAATCCCCGAACTGGCCATTGCGTTCCGCGGCGAACAATGGTTGCTTGAACTTTCGGTAATCGTGCCGTTCGCGCGTTGATGGTGAGCATGAAAAGGCTGGTCTGGTGTTGGTTGTTGTCGGTTCTCTTGATCTGGGGCCCGTCATGGACCCACTCCGAGGATGCGGAATGGCGCAAGGAACGCGCCCGGGCCTACGATTCGGCCAACCAGGCTATCGAGGAGTTGCGTCTCATCTTCCAGGAACTCGAGACTTCAACTTTCTCCTCCGACCCGGAAGAGCCCGCGATCCGCATTGGACCTACCCTGCTGCCCTCCGGCCCGGCCCGGGTCAACGTGTTGCGCAAACGCATCCAGCACCTCATCGCCCAGATCGACCTCGCCCAGGATTATCCGGCCACCTCGCTCAAGGGCCGGGAGACCTTGGACACCCTGCTCGCGGGAAATGATTATTTCGGGGTAAGCCTCTCCGCAGGTGTGGAGGCTTTCCAGGAAAAGCACGAAGCCGTGGAAATGCTCTTCGCGGAGGAAGGACTGCAGCTGGGGAACCGCATGTTCGGTCTCATGCGGACGGGCAAAGACCCCCGGAAGGCCGCCCTGGAGAAATGGATCGAGTTCATCGAACGCGTCTCGGGCCCCTATTACCTGGGTGCGACGCTGGACCGCCAGCCCACCACGATGGGGCGCAGCCTGAAAGCCCTCGCCGTGCTGCGGGGAGTCATGGAGTCTTCGACCTTCGCCGAGACGCTGCAGGAACATCCCGAACTCCGCTTCCGCTACGAGGAAACCCGCGAAAAGAAGTTGCGTCCCGCCGTGATCGAATTCGCCCGGCTCCGCTACACCCGAGGGGGCATGCTCCGCGACTGGTGCCTCCCTATGGCCTACGCCGCCTCCCGCCTCTTTCCCGAACTGAACAACGACGTAATCGGGGTGACCTCGCTGGCCGAGTACCAGAAGGAATCGCTGGCGCACGCCCGCGCTGTCACCGGCCTTATCGAGGTGATCGAGTCGCCCTCGGTGAAGGACAAATCGGCAGCGAAAATGCTCCGCACCATCTGTGCCTACCGGGCCCAGCCCTTCTACATCGGTTCGGATGAGATTCGGGAGTCCGGCACCCTCCGCGTCCCGGCAGACCTCGAAATCGAGGTGCTCATCGAGAATGCCGACTTTTTCGGGCCCGATGGCCATAGCAACCTGAAAGCGTACCAGGAGCGCTCCGACCACCTCGATGAGCTGTTCTTCAACGACGCAGAAGTGTCGAATATCGACATGTTGCTCTCCCTGAAGTCGGGGAAGGAATGGATCGTCTTCTTCAACGAGAAGCTCCTGGGACAACGCGACAGCCGGGAGGATGCGCTCTTTCCCTACGTGGAGGCGAATCACGCGGTCACTCCGGATCACCTCGACCTTATCTTTCTCGCCAGATCGATTCTGCCCCACCCTGATCTGGAGGCCCAGTTCGAACCCGAATCGCGCGACGCCGCCGCATACCAATCGCTGCTCCGCCAGTTCGGCGAGCAGGTGCGCCGGGTCTCCTCGCTCCAGTTCCGCAACCACCCCAGGCAGTGGATCGATGTGCAAAATTCCTTCCTCGAAATCGCCCGGGGCTTCCCCGAATACAGCTTCGACAACCTCAAGGTCACCACGTCCACGGACCTGGAGGCCGTTCGCAGCGACTTCGAGGAGGCTCTTTACGGCAGGGAGTCGGTGTCATCCCAATTGCTCGAGCTGACCCTGGGGAATTCGCCTCACCTGATCCGGTCGCTGGACAAGATGACGTCGCCGGACCTGAGCCGTCGCATCGGTCGGTTCGACCAGGAACTCTCGCCCGATTTCGTCGACGAACTCAACGGAAAATTGCGAGACATCCTGGAGTATCGAAACTACGGGCTGGCCGCCATCGATAATCTGGCCCGGCCCGATCTCCAGGCGGGCCGCATCATGACTCATTTCGTCGTCTCCGACTACCGAATCCCCGGAGACGAGAAGACCAACACGGTAATGCACGACCTCGTCTGCGGCGTCGAGGGCGGGTTTGGCGGCCTGGGACAGATATTCCGTTCCGATGCCAAAGGTTACCGGGAACGAGAACACGTGCTCGATGCCATCGCCACCGCGGAGGAACTGGAGTTGGGCGAAGTTCTCTTCCAACTGGCCCTCGATATCAACCGCGACAATGAGGTCACCGATGAGGATGTGGGTCGAGCAGCCCGTCGCTGGATCCACTATTTTCGCAAGAGCCAGGCGAATGCCCAGTTTCATGCCGTGCCCGACGTCCTCACCCAGGCAGTCCGCGGCACCTTTCTCAGCCGCCTCGTTTTTCAAAGCGAGAGTTTCCAGCGCGCCATGGAGAATTCCCGCTCGGCACCCGTGGGTTCGCCGCTGGACATATCGCACGATTTCGAGTCGGCACTTTCCGCCCAGATTCGCAAAATGCAGTCAATGCTCCGCCAGATCGACCCCGAGACGGCGACGAACCGCAACATTGAGGAAACCGCCGAGAAATGGCAGGATTTCAAAGTCTGGTATCTGGAGAGCAACAAGTGGCTCGAGTCGGTGATCGCCGATCCTCTTCTCATCGGAGAAGTCAGCCGGATCCGGAGACTCAACCGCAAGACGGCGAACTACCGCGAGCTCTGCCCCGAGGTGCTCATCTTCGAGAAGGCCCTGGAGCATGCCTCCGGCGAGATCTACAACCAGGCCGACCCCGCTCCCTTGGGTTTTGCCCGATTCGCCATCGATCAGGTCACCCAACTGGAACCCGATCTAAACCTGCCTCTTCCGGAATCGGAGGGCACGCCAGAGGAGGAAGAAAAACTGCGCCAACTCGAATTCGGCAAATCGGTCTCAAATCAATTCCTCAGCGATATCCGCTCCGTCCTGGAACAACACGGTTTCGAGGAATTCGCCGCCATCACCGACCCGGACGAGATCGACGCCGTTTACGGCAACCAACTGGCCCGAATGAAGCGGGAAATCGCTGCAAAGAACCACTCCGACCTCACCGACCGGGCGAAAGCCATGGAGGCGGCTTTCGATGCGGCGCTGGCCCGCGCCATCAGTCGGGTGGAGGCGGATCAACCCAGCGATATCAAATTGCTCCACAGCCAGACGATCCGGGCGGCAAAGGTCGACCGGGTATTGTCCGAGGGCGAACTCGACCAGTACCGTATCGACATCGAACCGAGCCAGCTGGTCCACGATTGGATCAATCACAATCGCATCGAGATCATGGCCGATTTCCGAACCATCGAACTCACCTCGGAGGCTCGACAGATGATCAACAAGGCGAAGGAAGAGCGACGATCCCTGGTGGAAGTCCAGGAAGAACTCCGCCAACTCCAGGCCGAATCTCTCCAGAAGCTGGACCAGATTCAGGATTGGATGGACCAGAGTGAGGGAGGCGCCAACGTCGCCGTCGTACTGGAGGAGGTCATGGCCATGAGGGACGAGATGTCGGCCCTGAGAAAGGAGGTCTCCTATCTCAAAGACAGCGAAGCCCTGATGCGCGCGCGTGCCGCCGATTTTGCCCAGCGCCTTTTCCTCGCCCGCCGGGCCGAGCAGAACGAGCAGAGACCCTTCCAACCCGAAGTCGATAGCACCGAGGTGGCAGTCGCCCCGGAACCTCCCCCGCAGGAGGAACCCGAGGTCATTTCGATCCGCAGAAGCACCAGCTCCAGCGTCAGCAGACCTTCCTCGAGCAGCTCCTTCCGCAGCAGCCGCTCCTCCTCCTCCTCCGCAGGAGGATTCTTCCGTCGGCTCTTCGGCCGAGGCCGCTGATTGAACCAAAAAAGCGGTCAGACCTGAGATTTCTGAGAATTTTAAAATTTTCAGATAGAGGTTTCGCGTCCTTCTTTTTATTATAAATTATAGCGTTCTCTTTCGGGGCAACGGGACTATGGTCCTGTGTCTTCCCCCGGAACCCGCTTCTCTGTCTCCCGATGAATTTCCCGCCCCCACCACGCCTATCTATCTGCCTTTTCGTTTTGTGGGCAGGACTCCTCGGTCCGCCGGTGTTCGGTTGGGAGGAGGAGGAATCCCGCCTTGCCGCAAGGCGCGGGGAGTCGGCGGCCAAGTTCATCGGGCAGAGGCTGGCGGGCCTCGAAGACCGGGATTTTTTCGGAGTCCCTCCCCTGGAATGGCCCGTCGGCTACCGGGGCTTTCCTCTTGCAGGTGACGCTTCTTACCTCGAAGCGCTTCGTTTTGATCTGCGGTCCGCTTTTGCGGAGATTCATCTCGCCAGAAGTTTTCCCATGGTGAATTGGGACGAATCCATGGCCATCGAGTGGCTGACCGGTTCGGAGGGGCGGGGCTTTTTTCACAGCGACGCCCATCTTGATTACACCGCCACCGAGACCATTCTCGCCCGACTCGACAGGTTGGCGGCTGACCCGGCGCTCCGCTGGCCGGACCGCATCTTTTCTCTCCTTCGCGACACCGGGGAAAGCGATGCCGAAGTATTTGCGGACTGGCTCGATCGCTCTCGTCCTCTCGCGGATGAGAGTCGGTTGCGCGGCACCGTTCCGCTCGAATCGGCGGCTCAGGCGCACGCCATCCGCGACCTGTATCTTCTCTCAGTCGTCCTGCGGAGCAGCGGCGCCTCGCGCGCGGCGCTGAGCGAGCCCCTCGCAGCGGAGCGCGATCGACTACTCTCCGAATTGAACCTGGCGGTGAGGACCTTCCTGCGTCGTCGGTTCGAGGAGGACGGCCCCCTGCGGGAGCGCTCTCTTCCCGTTTTCGCCGCGGCCAGCCGTCTGCTTCCCGGTTTGACGATGGATTCCGCAGGCATCTGCACCCAGAGCACCCTGGCGAAATCCGCCCTGCAGCACGCTCGCGGGCTTGCCCGCCTCGCTGAGCTGATCGACGCTCCCATGGCCGACACCGCGGAGGCGCGGCGAGCCCTTGCCCACATTCTCGATTACCGTGTTCAGCCCTACTATATCGGGTCCCTGGAAGTCCGCGAAAAAGGGACTCTTCCCTGCCCCGCCTACGGGGAATTGGAGATGCTCCTGAACGAGGCCAGCTTCTTCGGTAAGGACGGACATCGCGATGAGTCGACTTACCAGAACCGAATTCGCGTTCTCGAACCCCTCTTTCTCCGCCCATCGGCCTCGGAGACTCGCGACCACCTTTTTGCCCTGGAGACGCCTCACGGCTGGCTCCGCCACTTTCGCGAGACCCTGCTGCACTCGGACCTTCCGGGCAAGGATGGCGCGCTCGAGGCGATCCGGAAGCGGGGATCGGTGTCTCCCCGGGACATGAAAAACATTTTTCTGGCCCGTTGTATCCTTTCCCACCCCGCTTTCGATCGCGATGAATCCCTTCGAGAAAGCCGCGACGAGCTTCTCACCGCGATCGGCCGGGAGGCGCCGGACCTCGCCATCCATCATTTTCGCAACTCGCCGGAAAGCTGGAACGAAGTGGACCTCGCTTTCCTCGAGATGTCGAAGCTTATCCCGGATTTCGATCTCGCCGGTCTCGCGATTCCCACCTACCGGGACTACCTGAAACAGCGGAACGAATATCGCAGCGCTCTCCGCGAGATCCCACAGGACCTGATCGGACTCGCGGCGGAAAGTTCGCCCGGATTGGTTCCCGACCGGATCGGGCTCTTCCAATCCGACTACGTCCACCGCACGGGTAAGTTCCACCATCGGTTGCATCCTGACTTCATCACCTCGATAAACCGGAGGCTGAACGTCATCCTCGCCTACCGGGAATCTCCCTTTACCCCCCCGGACCTGCGTCATCGCCCCAGCCTAGCCCGCCCCGGATCGGCGATCCGCGAACTCCGGGTGCACAACCGCCTTCATCCCGAGACTGGCCTGACCAATCCGGAACTCCACGACCTGCTCGAGGGAGACGAGGGCGGGCTGGGGGGCCTGGGTGAACTCTGTCTCTCCGATCCTCGCGATTACGAGGCCTATGAACCGGTTCTCGATGCGATCGCCCGTTGCCAGGATCTCCGGCTCGGCGAGGTGCTTTTCGCCCTCGCCATGGACGTGGGCATCCAGAATCCCACCTACGAGGACAAGGCCGCAGCGGTGCGGCGCTGGCTACGCTATTTCTCCCGCACCCAGTCCACGGCACGCTTCCATTCGACCCCGGAAGAACTGCGCCGCGCCATCAGAGGCGCTTTTGTTTTTCGCCTCGTCTCTCAATGCGACAGTTTTGTCGAGGTGCTGCAACGATCGGCCGATCACGAAACGGGCTCTCCCGATGACATCGGCCCGCTCTTCGAGAAGACCCTGGCCACCCAGATTCGAGCCATGACCTCCGTCCTCTCCTCGATCGATCCCTCCACCGCACTGAACAAGGACACGGAATATATCAAAAAACGCTGGTATATCCTGAAGGCGTGGCACACCGAATCGATCAAGTGGCTCGAAACCATCCTCGCCGAACCCGTCCTCATGGCCGAGGTAACCCGCATCCGCAATCTATCCCGTCAGCACAATCGATCCTACACAGAAGTCGTGCCAGCCATCGCGCGTTATCAAAGCATCCTCCAGGGCGCCGGGCCAGCGTCCAGATCCTCCTCGTGGCCCGATCCGGGCGACCGCACCACCCCCTGGGAACTCGCCAGCAGGGTCATGGACCAACTCCTCGCTGTCGAACGGCAGGGCGCCCGGGCGAGGGTGGGAGAGGTGGAATTTGTCGAGTACGTGCGCCCCGGCTCTCATCTGTCCCGCGAAATCACCGGGCAACTGCTCGAGGAACTCCGCCTGGGTGTGCACCAGGCCGGTTTCATCCACCTCAGCGAAGCCACCGTTCCGGAGGACCTCGGCGAACTCGCGCGCGACGACGAGCGGGCCCTGGCCCAATTGCAGCGAGAGGAACTTTCGCTGCTTCACGAAACTCTCCTCGTCGAAGTCGAGGCCGCCATCGCCGGAGCAAAGGGACGTATCGAAGCGGAGCGAAACACGGATCTCCGGGTGCTGGAGGACCTGACATTGCGTGCGGCTCGGGCCGACCGCATCTTTTTTGCCGGCGACCCCGAACGCTACTCCCTGCTCATCGACCCGAGTCCCGTCCTCCAGGAGTGGAACCAGCGCCACCGCATCGAGACCCTGGCGGAATTCCGTGCCCTGGAAACCAGGGCCGAAGCGCAGCGCGAGATCCTGCGCGCCAGGGAGGAACGGAGGCAACTCGATAATGAAAGGAGCAAAATGGCCCTGGCCCGGGCCTCTCTGACCCAGCGGCTCGAGAAGGCCAGCGTCTGGGCCGACGAAAACGATCTCTCTTTCAATCCCGATTCCGTCATCGACGAGATGATCACGCTCGAGGACCGAATCGTTGCCCTGCAACAGGAGATCGAACGCTCGCGGCAGAGGGAGGAGAGACTGAGGGTCTACCACTTCCGCACCGCCCACGAATTGCAACGCTATCGGCTCCGGGACCGCTTGGTCGCCGACGGAAAGGATTGGGAGGAGGAATTGAGAGAGGCACCGATCGAACTGGCCGGGAGGGAACCCGAGGAGGAACCTCCTCCGGCCATCATGATTGCTCCCGAACCGCGGACATCCTCGCGGGCGAGCACCAGTCGCAGTAGCAATGCTTCGGTTGGCCGCAGCGATTCCTCCTCTGCATCATCGTCGCCCCGTGGGGGGTTCTTCAGCCGAATCTTCGGCGGCCGCGGACGGAGGTAGGTGCCCTCGGTGCGAATCCCCCCGGGGTTCTCCCGCCGATGGCCGGAAGCAATCGGATCAGACGCCCAGATTCCGGGGTTCCCCCTTCGGTTTCGCCTTGCCCGCGGGTCCTTCCTCAGCAGGAGACACCGGCTTTTCGTCGTGGTGCCCTTTCTTCCCATCCTCATCGCCACCTGGACCATGGTGATCGGCTTCCTCCTCGTGATGTTCACCATGACTGCCGTGCCCCTTGTGCAACACGTTGACATCCTCGAAATCGTGGCGCTCGCAACCGGTGAAAGGCAGCGCGACGGCTGCCAGGAGAAGGATGAGACGTCCCGTGGCGATCATAGAGCGGCAACTAAAATCCGGTACATCGGCGATTTCAACCCTTCTTTGTCGTTTCGGCCTGGGAAAAATCACTGGCAAGACGGCCCCGCTGCGCTAGGGAAGATCGCTGAGGGCCACGAATCATGACTGAATCCGACATCATCCAACACGCGAGCGGACTGAATCCGGATCTGGCACTCGCCGTGAGGGCGGCGCGTGGTGCCGGTGACCTCCTGCAAAGGGCCTACGGCAGGCTCAACGTCATTGAACAGAAGGACTACGGGGACCTGGTGTCGGAGGCGGACCGGGACGCGGATCGGGTCATATCCGAGATCCTGGGAGCGGAGAGCGATCTGCCTATCCTATCGGAGGAGATTCATCACGACCTCCCCGATCGCGACAACCTCTGGATCGTGGATCCCCTGGACGGCTCGAGCGCTTTTCTCATGAGGGCGGGCACCACCTTTTCCTCGGTGCTCATCGCTGCCCGGCGGGGTGGACAGACCTGTGCCGGAGTCGCCCACTTCCCTCTCACCGGCGAATGGTTCTATGCCTGCCGAGGAACCGGAGCCTGGAAGGACGGGGTTCCCCTTCGCATCACCACGGAGGAAAGACCACTCGGTGAGGTCTGGGTGGAGATGAACCAATACGGGAACGCCCACTGGGAATCGGCCTTTTTCCGCCAGCTCCGCACCCGCCTGCGCTCGCGGGATGGCGCCCGCCTGGTCACCTCGAGTCCTCCGAACTCCGGCGTCGCCCTCCGCATCGCCTCGGAATTTGGAACCCTGGCGGCGGCGGTTCACGACAACAATCCCGACCAGGTGAAGCAGGCCGCCTGGGATATCGCCGCCCCTCAACTCATCCTCGAGGAGGCGGGGGGCATTTTCCTCTCTCCTTCGGGCAACCGCAGCGATCCCTTTGTCGCGGAACCCGTCGTGGTGGCACGAAGCAGAGAACTCGGCGAAAGCATCCTCCGGCTTTCCTGCTGACCATCTCCGCAGCTGTGGTAAGGAGCGGAGGAACCCTCACCCTCCGGAGAAGACGTAACGCCCCTCTCTCACCCCCACCTCGGGCGGCTGGCGCTTCTCTTCGAACCAGTCCCAGCCTTCCTTGAGGTTTCTCCAGAACTCGAAATGTTCGCTGTCCCGCCTCTTTTCCAGGTTGGCATCCGTCATGGGGAAAGGGAAGGCATGCACCCGCACGAAACGCTGCCCCTTCGCCATCGCCTGGTGGACCATGGTGTAGATCTGCTCGATGGAACGATCGGTCATGGCGTAGCACCCGATCGACACGGTACTGCCGTGGATCATGAGGTAACTGCCCGTGCGGCCCTTCGCCCGATCGAAGGCATTTGGGTACCCCATGTCCATGGAGAGATGGTAGCTGCTCCGGGGGTTCATTCGCCCGCGGGTGATGTGGTAGAAACCCTCCGGCGCCTGCCGGTCGCCCTCGCGTAGCTTCGGGCCGAGCTTCCCGCTGTAGGAGGCGATGCGGTAGGATCGGGTCAGCTCGAAACGGCCCGTGCCGGAATGCTCCGTCCACAGTTCGAGAACCCCACCCCGGTTGTGATTCTTGATAATCCGGAGAAAAACCGGCCTGCCCACCGTGGAGAAATCCCAGTAGACCGGGGGGCCTGAGAGAGGATCTCGCCCCTCTTTGGTCGACGGCCGGGACCATTTCCCGATGGCCTTCGCTGCCCGCTGCGGGTCGGAGCTGGAAATCTCCGACTCGCCTCCGGGATCGAGACGGCGCGCCTGCTGGCACTGATAGGACACCGCAAAAGCCACCAGAGATAGAATGACGAGGCTGAGCGAGGTTCTCATGCGTTTTGATTTGATGACGATGCCGCGGCGGTCCCCATTAGGTAGCCCGGCTTTCGCCTTCCGTCGAGAGATGACAACCCGGTCTCGCGGCGGAGCCGTTTTGGTTTGTGCCGCAAAAAGAGAGTCTCCCGGTTGCCCCGAGCCCGAGAGCGGCGAGGTTGGACGGAGGTGAATCTGCTGGCCCATCTTCATCTCTCCGCCGGATGTGATCCCGACGGGCTGACCGCCAATGTCCTGGCGGACTATCTGACTCGGTTTGATCCGGTGGAGAAGTTGCCTGGGAAACTTGCCCGTCGCATGATGCCCGGAATTCACCTGCATCGCCGGATCGACAGTTTCACCGATCGACACGAGGTCGTGGCGAGGGCCCGCCAGATCATATCGCCGGAAAGACAAAGACTGGCGGGGGTCATCGTGGATATCATCTTCGACTACTATCTTTCGCGTCACTGGTCGCTGTTCTCCCCGGAAGAAAGGCAGATCACGATTTCCCGGGGGTATGCCACCATGGCGATGGTGAGTGCGACCGGCCTGAGCCGGGAGACTCAGGCCCTGGTGTCGAAGATGCGGGAGACCGACTGGTTGTCTGCCTATGGAACCATGGAGGGCCAGGCTCTGACTTTTCTGCGGGTGAGCCGGCGCAGTCCGGCGCTGGCGAGGCTGAAGGGGGCAGAATCCGAAATCCGGGACCGGGGATCGGGATTGGAGCGTTGTTTTCTCGATTTCTACCCGGATCTCGTCGCGCATGTGTCGACCCCGAATTCGACCTCTCCATGAGCTTGAACGGCGAGGCCGCTCTGGCGAGCGCGGCTACACTCCACGCAGACGTTCCTCCCATGTAGCCGCCTTTGCCAAAAGGTGGCCGGGACACGCCCACGCTCTGGCGAGCGCGGCTACACTCCACGCAGACGTTCCTCCCATGTAGCCGCCTTTGCCAAAAGGTGGCCGGGACACGCCCACGCTCTGG
>CAZLUZ010000065.1:0-23873 GCA_964562825.1 uncultured Akkermansia sp. | reverse complement strand
GCGCCCAACTTTCTCCGGCTGATATTCGTTCTCCTCCACATCCTGGTTGGCGGCTCCGTGGGCACCGGTATGACTTTCAGCCCGGGCACCGTCCTCGCCGGCGCTTTGCTGGGGGGGGTGTTCGGCGGTATCGTCATCCTTATCGAGCTCTCGTTACAGGGAGTCACCATCAAGGGCTTCTCTTTCGGCACGATCGGCCTGCTCATCGGCCTGCTCTGCGCGTGGCTGGTGACCCGGATCCAGTTTTTCGACTCGGGCTGGCTCCAGCAGTTCGAAGAGGCCGGCCAGATCTTCAATCTCGCCGTGTATCTGGCCCTCGGTTTCGTCGGCATGATGCTGGCCCTGCGCAGCAAGCGAGAGGAATTCTCGCTGCTCATCCCCTACGTGCGATTCCGCCAGGACTCGCTCCAGGATATTCCCATCCTGCTCGACTCGAACATCATCATCGATGGCAGGGTGGTTCCCCTGTGCGGCACCGGATTCATCGGCGGAGCCCTGATCGTCCCCCAGTTTGTCCTGGAAGAATTGCAGGTGCTGGCCGATGCGCCAAACGGGGTCAAGCGAAGTTCCGGCCGGAAAGGCCTGGAAAATCTGAAAAGGATGCAAGCGGACGAGAGGTTCGACATCACCATCTACGAGGGCGACGACCTCGGCGAGTCCGCCACCGTGGACGCCCGCCTCACCGAACTGGGCAAGCGTCTCAACGCCCGGATCCTGACGAACGACGCCAATCTGACCAAGGTCGGTCGGCTCAAGGGGGTGACGGTGCTCAACCTCAACGAACTGGCCGTGGCCCTGAAACCGACTTTGGAAAGCGGCGACGAACTCGAGCTGCAACTGGTCCGGGAGGGCAAGGACGAGCACCAGGCCGTCGGTTACCTGGGCGACGGGACCATGATCGTGGTCAACCACGGGGTCGACCGGATCGGCAGCCGACAACGCGTCGTGGTATCCAGCACGGTGCAGACCAATGCGGGCCGATTGGTTTTCGCGGACCTCTGCGAAAAATGAGCCGCTTTGGCGGGTGCCTCATTTTTTTTCACAAAATGCGTCTTGCCCGCGGAGATCAACTTCTTTAGCCTCCGACTTCGATGGACACAACCACCACCGAAATTCCCCTTAACCCCGCCATGATCGGCGGCCTCGCCCTTATCTTGATCGGCGGTCTTGCCTCGACCGTTTTCTGGATTATCTCCATTATCAAGGCCTTCAAGGCCAGCGCCACCGTCTGGGGAGTGCTGACGATTTTTCTCCCCATCGTCGGACTCATCTGGCTGTTCCTCAACGACCTGAAAAAAACCGGCATTTGGTGGGTGATCGCTATTGCCGTCAACCTGGTCGGCGTGGCGATCCTAGCGGTGGCGGGCGCCGATCTCGCTGCAGTGGAGAAGTAAGCACCTTCGGTCTCGGTGTCGCTTGGCCCCGGACCATGCCGGGCGATGCCCGCCGCCCCTGCTATTCGAGCCGGGTGAGCATCATCAGCCGGAAATCCAACACTTCCCGGCCCCGTTTCTCCAGCGCACGCAATTCCAGCGTGCCAGAGCCTGCCGGTAGCTCGATGATTCCCAGCTCCATGGGTCGAAAATCCTTGGTGTAGGATTCTGCCCTGGGAGATCGGTCCCGGTCCGCTCCTTGGAGGGGCGGATTGTGCTTCAGGGTGACTTCCCCGGTCAGCGATGCCTCCCCGAACCGGAGTTCGATGATCGAACCCGAGTCCTCCGGGGCACAGGTCGCGTAAATCGTCACCTCGAACTTGCCGGCCTCGGCCACCTCGACTTCCCACCTGATGCTGTCTCCGACATTGACCCAGTTATCGAAGTAGGAATCGTTGGGAAACCGGTTCGATCGGGTGATTTCTCCGTTCGGTTCGGCGTCGCGAGCCGGAATCTGGGTGTAGGGAAAGCCGGGATGACCGATGACGAAGGGACGAGGGTCCGTCTCCGCGCTCAAACCCGGCAGGTGTTCCGATTTCCAGGCCTCGAGTTGCGTCTTCAGTTCGCTGTGGATCTCCGGAAACTGGCCGGAAATGTCCCGTCGCTGTCCCGGGTCCTCGATTATATCGAAGAGTCTTCCCCGATAATCGAGCCGAAATCGGGGCGTGCGCAGACTGACACGATTCTTCCACGCGGAAACGATGGCTCGGTCGGGCACCGCATCTTCGTTGCCCAGGAGCGCGGGTTTCAGGCTGATGCCATCGATCGGTTTTGTCCCCTCGACCGGCACCCCGGCGAGGTCGGCGAGGGTGGGCAGGAGGTCGATCGCGGCCCCGTGGCTTTTTACCACGGTTCCCGGAGCGATTCGGGCGGGCCAGCGCACCAGCAGCGGGCTTCTCACCCCTCCCTCGTCGGTCGAGCCTTTGCGCCCCTCCATATCCCCGTTCCAACGGCTTCCGTTGGGCCCGTTGTCATGGAAGAACACCACGATGGTGTTCTCCGCGAGACCCCTTTGCTCTAGCGCCGTCAGCAAACGGCCCACGTTCCAGTCGATGTTCTCGCACATGGCGAGAGCGGCGCGGAGGTGGAGGTCGTCCTCCTTGCCCGGTTCCCGATGGCGCATTTCCAGCTCCCTGTCCTTGAACCGGTTCCAGTATTCATCGGGAACCTGCATCGGCGAATGCGGGGTATTGTAGGGCAGATAGACAAAGAAAGGCCGGTCCGCATGCATTGCGATGTAGTCGATGGCACGATCGGTGAAGTCGTCTACGATGTATCCCTCGCCGCCCACGATCCGCCCGTTGTGCTCCAGCAGGGGACTGTCGAAGTATTCGCCCCAGTGGCCGGAACAGAATCCGTAGAACTCATCGAAACCGCGGCCCAGCGGATGGTAGGGATACTGCATCCCATTGTGCCATTTGCCGAAAGCGCCGGTGGCGTAGCCGGCTGCCCGGAACAGGTCGGCGATCGTTTTCTCGTCGAGATTCATCCGTTCTCCCCCGGCCGAGGTGGAGTAGACGCCGCTACGGGTGTGGTAGCGACCGGTGAGAAACTCCGCCCTCGTCGGCGAACACACCGGACAGACAAAGAACCGGTCGAACTGCGCCCCGTCTCGCGCCAGCGAGTCGATGTGCGGGGTGCTCAGGTTGGTGTTGCCGTGCAGACTGAGATCGCCCCAGCCCTGGTCGTCGGTGAGGATGACGACAAGGTTGGGCGGACGCTCCTCGCCGGTCGCGACCGCCGGGAAGAGGGCGAGCAGGAAAAGGATGCAGAGGTGGTTCGGTCTCATTTCTCGCGATGAAAACAAATCGATGGGTGGGAAAAGATCACTTCTTCCGGATCACGGCCAGCCAGTCCTCCCCGCGCGACGGAGCCTCCAGGTCGACCGCACCACCTGCCCGAATGGCCTGGTCGGTCTTCGCCATGCCACCGTCGCGTGGGTTGAACCAGTCCAGGGAAAAAGACCCCGATGCGCCCCCCAGATCCAGCGCGATCGTTCCGCCCTCGGGCAGGAACACGAGGTAACAATCATCCGGCTTGGCCAGGCAATAGGTGTGTCCCCGGTGATTCGCGTTATCCACCAGGCGGTCGGCGTTGGTCATCTCCCAGAAAGGGATCGACTCCTCCTCGAAAAAACGGAGGGCGATACTGCTCCATTTCCAGGCCAGGGCCCGGGATCGCCAGTCCTCGCAGTTGAGATCGTTCTGCGGCAAGCGATACCCGAAGTAGTATTCCACCCCGCATCCTCCCCCCAGGAGGGTGCCCCAGAGGACCTGCTTTCTCACCTGATCCACGCTCGGGTTGTCGAAATCCTCGGGTGTCCCGGGATAGGCCGGATCGGTTGGTGTGCCGAAATCGGCCGATCCGGGCTCGTCGAAGGCGATCACCCAGGGCTTGCCCGCATCCCGGGATCGTTCCACCCACTTGACCGTCTGCCAGTGGCAGTCCCGGACATGGCCGTTCTGCAGCGAGGCTCCAGTGAGTTCGCTCTGCTCTCCGAGCAGGGCTCCATACACCTTGTCCTGCTGGGGCGGGAAGGTATGGATGACGATGTGGTGGTCGTAGGGATCCAGGTCGCGGATGTAGGATGCCATATCCCGCTGTTGCTCGGTCGACTGGGTGTTTTCCTCACCGAGGTTCCAGTTCAGGGCGAGGGCATGCCCGAACCGGGCGATCATTTCGCGAAGGTACAGCTTCCGTTCGGGACCGAGATCGCCGCCATCGAGTGCCGCCGCCACCTCTTCCGTATTCTTGCCGCGTCGATTGTCGTCGTTCTCCGTTTCCTGCAGTTTGAAGTGGAGGAAAAGCCCTCGCGATACCGCGTGATCGAAAACGATACCCCACTGGTCGAGCTTGCTGCAGTCGTAGTGAAATTTCTTTCCGTACTCGGCGAAGGGCCAGACGTTGTCCCCGTCGCCGCCGGCAGTGTAGGGGATGAAAGAAAAGGCGTTGCATCCGGTGTCGGCGAGGTAGTTCAGGGCGCCGATCAGTCCCCGGCCCCGGCCCCCTCTCCACTCCGGGTCGCCCGGATTCCAGTCGCGCACATGAGGTCCCCAGGTCTTCAGCGGCCCCTTTTTCGGGTTGCGCGCCTCGGTGCCGTCGAAGTCGACGTAAGCGAGCAGGGTCTCGGGAGAGTCGGCCCCCGCCTTGAGGAAGGCTCGTCCGCTGCCGGCGAACCGCAGGTAGTGTTCGCCCACATACTGCAGCCTGCCGTGGGCTCGGAAATCGCGGCCTTGCCGGGTAGAGGGCTCGATCTTGAAGCTGCCCGATTCCTCGACGAGCACCTCCTCCACCTCGCCTCCGATGGCGACACGATCGCCGCGGGCCAGCGCCGCTTCGAATGTCCAACGACCCGGTTTGTCCGGACTGAGATGGACCCGCCATTTCGTCCCCCGCGTCGCCCCCGATTCGGACGCGTCTCCATCGGCGGCGAAGTATCCGGGAACCAGGTAGGTGGGCTCTCCGCTCTCGTGGGTGAAACGCACGTCGAGGCGGTAGTCGACGAAAGGATTGCCCGGAGAGACGTCGCCCTCGTCCACCTCCGGCCCATCGATGGTGACCGTCACCTTGTGCCAGGTGGCGAGATCGCCGCTCACTTCGGCCGGAATTCCGATAGAGGTCCAGAGCAGGAGGGCGGCAGACAGCCAGAGGAGGGGATTCTTCTTCATTCCCTCCCGTGATACCTCCTCGCCCCGGCAATTTCAATGCCCAAAAAGCAATCGGTGAGGTCTTGCAAGTCGTCGCGTTCTGTCATCCATTGGACGAATGCACGAACGCATCCGATCCGTCGCCGTTTTCTGCGGCTCCCGTGGGGGATCCGATCCCGCCTATCTGGAAGCCGCGCGCCGGGTGGGCGCCGGCCTGGCCGATCGGGGTCTGCGTCTCGTCTATGGCGGGGGCGGCGTGGGGATGATGGGTGCCTTGGCCGATGCGTGCCTGGAGGCCGGGGGAGACGTTGCCGGGGTGATCCCCGTCTTTCTCATGGAAAAGGAACTGGGCCACACCGGCATCCAGCAACTTGAGATCGTCGACACGATGCTGGAGCGGAAGACGCGCATGGCCGAGCTGTCCGACGCCTCGATCACTCTCCCCGGCGGTATCGGAACCATGGACGAACTGTTCGAGATGCTCACCTGGGGACGATTGCACATCCACGATCAGCCGGTCGGATTGCTCAACGTGAGGGGATACTACGATGAACTGGTCTCTTTTCTGCACGTCACCCAGGTCGACGGCGGCTTCGTTTCCCGCGAACACGCCCGGGACCTTCTCGTCTCGGAGGATCTCGACGATTTGCTCGAACAGTTGGAACACTGGAGGCCAAAACCCTGATGCAAAGCTATCTCGACCTGCTCGATCATGTGCTGACCCACGGCAAACCGCGGGGAGACCGCACCGGCGAGGGAACCCTGGGTGTGTTCGGGGAACAGGTGCGCTTCGACCTGCGGGAGCGGTTTCCTCTGCTCACCACGAAAAAGCTGCACGTGCCCTCCATCATCCATGAACTGCTCTGGTTTCTCCGGGGCGACACCAACATCGCCTACCTCAAGGAAAACCGGGTTCGCATCTGGGACGCATGGGCCGACGAAAACGGTGATCTCGGCCCGGTGTACGGGAAACAGTGGCGCGCCTGGCAGGGGGGTCCCGAAGCCACTCCGATCGACCAGATCGCGGATGTGATCGCCTCGATCCGCACCCGGCCCGAAAGCCGGCGCCACGTCGTCAGCGCATGGAATGTGACCGAAATCCGGGACATGGCCCTGCCCCCCTGCCACACCCTCTTCCAGTTTTACGTGGACACGAGCGCAAACGAACTCAGCTGCCAGCTCTACCAGAGAAGCGCCGACCTCTTTCTCGGCGTGCCCTTCAACATCGCTTCCTATTCCCTTCTCACCCTCATGGTGGCTCAGGTGTGCGGACTCCGACCGGGCGATTTCGTCCACACTTTCGGGGACCTCCACCTCTACCGCAATCACCTGGAACAGGCCCGCACCCAGCTGGCAAGGGAGCCCCGTCCCCTGCCCCGCATGCGTCTCGACCCGGGGGTAGAGGAGATCGACGAATTCGCCTATGATTCGTTCGAGCTGGTCGACTACAACCCACACCCGGCGATCCGGGCTCCCATAGCCGTCTGATCGCATGGGTTCGGGAGAGAAACCGGAATACCGCGCCGTCGTGGCCATGGCCTCCAATCGCGTGATCGGGAAGCAGGGCCGCCTGCCGTGGAACCTGCCGGCGGATCTCGCCTGGTTCAAGAAACTGACCTGGGGTCATCCCGTCGTGATGGGGCGCAGGACCATGGAATCCATCGGGAGGGCCCTGCCCGGCCGACGAAACATCGTGATATCCCGATCGCTGAAGGACCCGCCTCCCGGCTTCGAACTGGCCGGGCGGATCGACGATCTGGAAGACAGATGCGGGGACGAAACTCTGGTCTCCATCATCGGAGGAGCCGAGATCTACCGCCTGCTCCTGCCGCGCTGCGAGGAGGTCTACCTGAGCTATGTCTACCATCCCTACGATGGCGACACCCTCTTGCCGCCCTTCGAGGACCAGTTCGTTCTCGCGGAAATTGTCTACTGCGACGAGGACTTCGAACTGCGGCGCTACCGGCAGCGCGACAGAGTCATCAGGGCAAACGCAGTACCGTAGGGCTGATGGTAGCTGTAGAAGGGAAAATCCCACCACGACCCGTCTTTCTCCTGGTGCTCCAGCATCACGGAGGCGAGCATGGCACGGTGGGGTCGGGCCAGGTCTTCCGGAAGCAGCCCGGTGCAGAGCGCCGCGTAGTAGTGCCCGTAGTAGAAAAAATATCCGGCGACGGCGAACCACGACTCATGCGGGACAGGCCGTTTGCGGCCGATGTCGAGCCATCCATTCCGCCGGGCCAGCCGGTCCATCCACTCGTCGAGGTCTCGATCGGTGATGGTCTGGTCGCCCCAGAGTCGCAGCGCGTAGTTGCATGCCTGTGACCGACCGAGACTGCCGGCCGGCCGATTGATCCCGTACATGGGTCGATGCTTGAGGTATTCTCCGTAGAGATAGCTCAGATCGCTTTTGCGTTGCCGATTGATCGAGGCGACGGCCCGGCGAATGAGCCGGTCGGGTACTTCGATTCCCTCGATCTTGCGGGCCGCATCGAGGGCGACCAGGACCGTTGCGGTGGTGAAACTGATGGATCTGGACGATGGTTTGGCCGTGCACGCCCGGAAATCGTAGTAGCCCCATCCGCCGTCGACTGACTCGAAGCGCTCCAGCAGTTCGATCTGCCCCTGGATGAGCCGGCTAAGTGTCGCCCTGATCTCCTCGTCCTCGCTCCGCTCGTGCATCAAGGCCAGGGCATCGATCCCGTAGGCGTGGGTCCACACATTGTAGATGGCGTCGGCGGTGGCCCGGCGCACCCGGGGCAGCTCGGCGATCAGGTAGGCCTGCCCCCTCGCCAGGGCTTCGCCGGCGGCTCCATCATCCTCGGATATCCCACACTGCAGCAGGCCCGACACCGTCATCGCAGTGACCGCGGTGCGAAAGGCGTGATGAGCACCGGGCACGGGGGCGTAGATGTTCAGCCCTTTCGTTTGGCGAGCCGATCCCCAGCTTCCGTCGGCGTTCTGGTCCTCGACGAGAAAGGCAATCCCCCGCCGGATCGATGCCTCGATCTCTCCGGTCGTCGGAGCCTGCGAAAACACCGGGGACGCGCCAGCGCAGCCGGCCAGGAGAAAAACCAGAAGGAACCATCGCATCGAACTATTCCTTCGCATCTTCCTTGGCGGCCGGAGCTTCCACCACGTCGCCAGACCTCAGCCCCCCGAGTATCTCGATCTTTTTTTTCTGGGACTTGCCGGTCTCCACGGCCCGCTTTTTCCCGCCTTTCAGAGTGACAAACTTCCGGCCGCCCTCCTCGATCAGCGCATCCTCGGGCAGAACCAGGGCTTCGTCCTTCCGGTAGGTCTCCACCACCAGTTTCGCGTTCATCCCGGGGAGCACCGGGAGTTCCGTCCTCGCGACGTTGAGAGAGAAAAGCGCGTCGAAGGTCCCGTCCGGGTAGGGAACATGGGAGACCGACTGCACTCGTCCGTCGAGCTTGAGGTCCTCGTTCCACTTCATGGTGACTTCCGCTTTTTGGCCCTCGCCGAGACCGCCCAGTTTGTCCTCCGGCACCGCCGCCCGGACCTGCAGCGCGCCAGGGTCTGCCACGGTCATCACGGTGACCTGCGTGGGGTGACGTCCCCCGGGCACCAGCTTTTTCTCGATCGCGTCAGCGGTGACCCACTTGCCACGTCGGTTCTCCCCGTAATAGACAATCCCGTCGGCGGGGGCACGGAAATCCGCGATCCCGAGATCAGCCTCCAGATCCTTGAGGGCCTGCTCCTCCTTCTCCAGGGTGCGCTCCTGTTCCCGGACCTCCTCGCTTTTCGTGGCGAGCGAGTGATGGGCCGCTTTTTCTGCGTCGCGCCACTCCAGACGGGTCCGCTCCAGATTCGCCCGCAGGGTCAGATGCTCCCTGGGGAGCAGGGTGGTGATGCGACGATTGCTGCGGACTTCCGCACTCTCGGCCTGCCAGCGGCTGCGATCCACCGAATCCTGAGCCCGCTTCAGGATGATCTCCTCGGTCTCCTCCGTCATGTCGTCGTTTTCGTACATCTTTTTCAGCTGCTTCAACTCCTCCTCGGAGTAGGCGAGGAAATTCTGGAAATATTTCAGGTCCTCTCTCGCCTCGCGTTCTTCCACCTCCCGGCGCACATCCTCGAAGTAGGCAAAGTCCGCCTCGGTCTCCGACTTTCGGCGCCGCTTCTCCTCCAGTTCCAGGGGAACCGACTTTCTCATCTTCTCGAGTTCCGCTTTTGCAACCTCGAGGCGGAGCCGCTTCAGGGGAAGCCCGGCTCGTTTCTCCTCAATGGTCTCCTCGAGTTTCTCGGAGTCAAATCGCATCAAGCGATCGCCTTTCTTCACCGCGGTGCCGTAGTCGACCACCTCCTCGATGATCCACTCCCCCCAACTTTCGGGCACCAGCTGCACGGGCACCATCTTCCGGCTTTCCACAATGCCCGCGATCTCGGTCTCGACGACGAAGGGTTCGGGTTTCACCTCGATCCATCGCTTGCCCTCAGGCGGTTCCGCTTCCTTTTGCTCCTTCCCCGCCTCCGGCTTCGTCTCCACCGGCTTTGGCTGCCCCCCGGCGTCATTGCCGCGCTTCGCTTTCTCCTCTTTCGGCGCCGCCTCAGGCTTCGCCCCTTTTTCCTCACCTTCGAGAGAGTTTACGAGCAGCAGGGAACCGATTCCCAGATAGAAAAGACAAAGCGGCGGTTTCATGATATTCGGGATAAACACGAAAGCTATAGCCTTTCTGCAGGAGAAAGGAAACGAAAAACCTTGCCGCCCTCAATCGCGGTGGTAGGGCTCGCCTTTGAGGAAGGTGTGCACGCGATACATCTGCTCCAGGAGAACGACTAAGGCCAGTTCGTGTTGCAGGGTGAGGGGGCTCAAGGTCCAGACCCGGTCTGCGGTTTCCCGCATTTCGTCGGTGTGCCCGTCGGCTCCGCCGATCATCCAGGCGATACGTTTGGGCCCGTCGAGCTGCCACTGTGCGGTCTGTTCCGCGAGTTGGCGGGTGGTCAGCGCTTCCCCCCGTTCGTCGAGAACGATGCGATAAGCTCCCCTGCTGGCCTCGAGCAGGTTGTGGCTGTTTTTCTCCGCCCCCGCTTCGCGAAGAGAGAGGATTTCCAGCCGCACATAGCGTCGCAGCCTCTTCGAGTATTCCTCGATCCCGCGCCGCGCATAGTCGAGCGACGGCTTTCCGATCGAGTAGACCTGCCATTTCATGGGGAGGGCAAACTTGCAGGGTGCCGCGGATTTCGCAAGGTACCAGATCACCAGGGAATACGAGGACCGATTTTCGGGAGTGGGCAGGCTCTATGGGCGCGACGCACTGGAGCGCCTGTCGCGGGCCCACGCCGCCGTGATCGGAATCGGCGGGGTCGGCTGCTGGACGGTGGAAGCCCTCGCCCGATCGGGAATCGGCTGCCTGACGCTGGTCGATCTGGATTCCATCTGCGTCACCAACACGAACCGTCAGATCCATGCCCTGGAGGGACAGGTGGGCAGGGAGAAAGTCCGGGCCATGGCCGAACGGGTCCGCCTGATTCACCCGGGCATCGCGGTGCGGGAGGAGATCGAATTTTTCACCGAGCGAACCGCCGACGCTCTTCTGGAAACGGGCTACGACGTCGTCGTCGATGCGATCGACTCCCTCCGGCACAAGTGCCATCTCATCGCATCTTGCCGGGAACGCGGCATACCCCTGGTCGTCTGTGGCGGCGCGGGGGGCAAGACCGACCCGACCCGGGTGGAGCGTGCCGATCTCGCCTTTGCCACCAACGACCGGCTACTCAAGGTGGTGCGAAAACGGCTCCGTGCCAGCTACGGTTTTCCTCCCGAACCGGGGCGGCTGCCTTTCGGTCTGCCCGCCGTCTTCAGCACGGAAAACGCCCGATTTCCCTGGTCCGACGGCACGGTGTGCGATGCCCCCGAACCGGGGTCGTCGCTGAAGCTGGACTGTGCCAGCGGTTTCGGCACGGCGGCACCGGTCACGGGCACCTTCGGATTCGCCGCTGCGGCGGAGGCAATTCGGTTGATCCTCGCGCGGGAAGATCGTTGAAGCTCCCATCCGTCCCCCAACCTTTCCCCGGGGACGGCCGTCGACCTCGGGAACTGAGGCCCGCCTTGCTCTGCTAGTTCAGGCCCAGGTCTTCCGGTTCGTCGGCGATCAGCTTGTGCCAGGGACTGAGATCGCGGAGCATCTCTTTCCACAGACTTTCCAGGCCGGAGATTTCGACAATCCGCTTCTCCGCCTTGCGCCGGATCCAGGCATGCTGGGCCAGTTCATTCTCCAACTGACCCTCGGACCAGCCGGAGTAGCCGACGAAGGCACGCACGGAATAACCCTCCATCTGATGCATGAGGGCCTCCTGGGCGGAAAGATGCGTCGCGTACTGCAGGTCGCCGCCGATGTCGGACCAGGCAATGGCGGAAAAGGTGAGGTTGTCCGTGTCGACGGGGCCGCCCATGAATACCGGCACCTGCGCGAGTTCGGAGAAGTCGGGTTCGGCGAGAAGATCCCCCACACAGCGACCGATGGGACGATTCAGGATGTAACCGAAGGCGCCATGCTTCGAACTGTGCTCCGTGAGGAGGAGGACGCTCTGGTGAAAAGTGGGCTCGAGGAGCCGTGGGTCTGCGAGAATGAGGGTGCCCTTCAGCGATTTTTCGTCCGTCTCGAAAATTGACATTTCCTGAAAATTTTGGGCTTTCGCGAGAATTCGATCGGGACGACCACCATTATGCAGAATTTCCGGGTTGGCAACCTGTAAGCAACCATGTTCATTACCGTCCCACGTTCTTCCGCACTCTTCGGGTGGTTCGGTGATCGCGAGCGGTTTTCGGAACCTTTGGGTGTGGGCGGTTTCGATGAAAGAACTGACCAAACAACTGGAAGCGGGCCGGGATCTCTCGAAGGAGCAGGTCGGAGAATCCATCGCGCTGCTCCTGGACGAATCGGTGAAAAATCCGACGAAGGCCGACTTCCTCGAAGCCCTGTCGAAGAAGGGGGAAACTCCGGAGGAAATCGCCGCTTTCGTCCTGGAATTCCTCGACCGAGCCGTCGAACCCGGACTGAAGTATGTGCGCAAACCCACCATCGATATTTGCGGGACCGGCGGAGACAAACTGAATATGTTCAACGTTTCCACCACGACCGCGTTCGTGCTCGCCGCCGGCGGCGTCGCGGTGGTCAAGCACGGAAATCGCGCCATCACCTCGAAATGCGGCGGAGCCGACGTGCTCGAGGCACTCGGAATCGATATCGAGATGTCTCCCGAAGACTTTTGCCGCTGCGTCAAAACCGTGGGTGCCGGTTTTCTCTTCGCCCCCAGGTATCACCCCGCCTTCGCCGCGGTCGCCGCGACGCGAAAGCTCCTGGCGAAACGGGGTAGCCGCTCCATTTTCAACCTGCTGGGACCGTTGCTCAACCCGGTTCGCCCGAAGTTCCAGCTCGTCGGCGTTTATGACGCCGCAATCGGCCCGATCTACGTGGAGATACTCAAGATCCTGGGCCGGGAACGTGCCTGGGTGTGCCACGGGGTCAGCGAGCAGGACAAGAAAAGGATGGACGAGTTTTGCTCCGTGGGCAGCACCATGGTCTGGCCCACGGACAGAGCGAAATTCGAGGTCGACGCTTCTGTACTGGGAATTCGGGGAGGAACCGTCGAGGACCTGAGGGGCGGCACCGCGAAGCAGAACGCGAAGATCATCGAAGCCATCCTCACCGGAGAAGACCAGGGACCCAGACGGGAAATGGTGGCGCTGAACGCCTCGGCGGGTTTCGTCGTCGCGGGAATCGCCACCGATATCCGGAACGGCCTTGAAATCTCGAGGGACATCCTCGACGATGGCCGTGCCCTGCAGGTCTTGCGGGATTGGCAGGCATTCGAGTAGTCCGGCACCGGCAGGTCGGCCATTTCCCCCGTTGTTCCCCTCATCCCTCCCTCCCCCAAGAGAAGAGCGAGCGGCGATGGGTCAAACCGATGCCCACAGCCCGATGAGCGGATCAAACATGGATTACGTGACCCAAGCCAAACGCGTCATCGCCCTGGAAATCGCCGAACTCAACCGGCTCCACGACCGGCTGGACGACAACTTCGCCCGGGCCGTGGAACTCCTCAAGGATTGCGTGGAGAGACGCTCGAAAATTGTCGTCGCCGGAGTCGGCAAATCGGGAAACATCGGGAGCAAGATGGTGGCCACTTTCAATTCTACCGGCGCTCCCGCCGTGGTGCTGGATTGCCAGGACGCCCTCCACGGGGATCTCGGACTGGTCAACGACAGGGATGCTGTGGTGGCCCTCAGCTACTCGGGCGAAACCGTGGAATTGCTCAACCTCATCCCCCACCTGAAACGCCGCAACAATCCCATCATCGCCATCACGGGTCACCCGCGATCCACCCTCGCCCGACATTCGGATTGTGTGCTCGATGTCGAGGTGGAGCGCGAGGCCTGCCCGCTGATTTTGGCCCCCACCTCCAGCACGACCAACACCCTCGCCTTGGGCGACGCCCTGGCCATGGTGCTCCTCGAAGCCCGCGGCTTCCGCAAGGAGCATTTCGCCGAACTCCACCCCGGCGGATCCCTCGGACACGCTCTCCTCACCAGAGCCGAAGACATCATGCGGCGCGGCGTGGAACTTGTCACCGTGACGGAGGAGCGCGTCGTCCGGGAAGTTCTCCGCCTCATGACGGATGCCCGCACCGGTGCCGCCGTAGTGGTGGACGGAGAAGGCAGATTGACCGGCATTTTCACCCAGGGAGATTTCACCCGCGCCTATCAGGAGACCGACTCCATCGGCGATCGCCGGATCGGTGAGGTGATGACCCGAAATCCCGTGGCGGTCTCGACCGATCGATTGGTCGGGGAGGTGCTCAGCCTCTTGGAAACCCACCGGATCGACGATCTCGTCGTGCTGGATGCCGATGGACGCCCCGTCGGATTGATCGACACCCAGGACCTGACCCGCCTGAAAATCGTGTGAGCCCCCGCACCGGTCAGGCCACCTGATTCCGCGAGGCAAAATGGCCCTCCCCCGGCTATGATCATCAAATCACCCGTCCCGGGACCATCTTGTTCATGTGGTGCGGCATCCGGTTTGCCTTTTCGCCTCCGCCGTTTACTCTTTTCCCTTTTTTTCGATGGCCCTCCCCCGATTTGCCCTTTCCTTCCTTCTTGCCGCAGTCGGATTTCTGCCATCGCAGGGCGCAGAACGCCCCTATTTTTGTGCGGATGCGTGGGAGCTACTGCAAACTGGGCGCCCCATGCTCTTCGAGGACCATCCCGCCTGCTCCGATACCCCGGGAAAGTCCTACATCAATGGTGCCGTGCTGATCCGGAAACAGGTTTCGCGAGTCTGGGACGTCATCGAGGACGCAGAGGCCGCCCCGAATTACATCGAAGATCTGGAACTGGCCCGGATCGTCGGAACCGATGATGGAGCACTTCTCGTCGAACAGGGCATGACGGTGCGCGGCTTGCGCCGCCCGGTAACCTACGTGGTACGCCTGATCCCCCATCCACAGAAGTCGATGACTTTTCACTTCGAGCGTGGCCGGCTCCGAGCCATGGATGGCGGTTGGTGGCTCTACCCGGTGAATGGCGGCGCGGAGACGCTTCTCGTCTATTCCCTCTTTCTCGATCCCGGACGTCTCGCTCCCCAGGCCATGGTGCGGAATTCGCTCCGCAAGAAGATTCCCGAGACCTTGTCCGCCGTGAAGGGTGAGGTTCTCCGCAGAGCGGCGATCTCTTCAGCGCGCTGAGCCGGCCGGCGCTACCGCCTGCCCCGGCCGGGGTCGACGACCCGGGGTAGCGAATCCCGCTCCCTCGGGTAGAAGAGCACCCCATGCTCCTCTAGCTTCCCGATCAGGCTCTTCAAATCGCGGGCCAACTGGGGATCCTCCATGAGAGCTCGGAGAAACCCATCTTGGGTCTGCGCGGTCGCGGCCAGCGAGGCGAGTTGATCGAGCGTTCCCCGAAACTGACCCAGGGTCTCGACCACCTCCGCAAAATCAGGCTCGATCCGGTCAATCGATCGGGACAGTTTTTCCATCGCCTCCGTGCCCGTGCGCAGGGTCACTTCGGCATCGTCGATCAATCCTGTGGCTCCTTCTGCCGCCGTCTTCACCCCGGCAAGAGATTCCTCCGCGGTGTCCAGAAGTGGATCCAAACGGGCAGATGCCCTGCCCAGGCGTTCTGCCGAATCCCCGACCCGGCCCATGGTGTCCTCGGCCGAAGTCATCAAGGGATCGAGACGCTCGGAGGCGAGTCGGAGCTGAGAGGAGAACTTCGCCAAGTCATCGAGAGCCCGTTCCGCGGTGGCGACGTTTTCCTCCGCCAGAATGTCCTCAACCCGACCGAGCACCCGCTCCATGCTCCGCATCGATTCGCCAAATTCCAGGAGCGTCCGGTCGAGATTCATCAGCAGATTCTCCGCGTCGGTCTGCACGGATTCCAGGGCTCCGCCCGGGACAGCGCGATGGACGCTGCCGGGTTCGATGAATCCCTCCCCCAGTTCGGCGGGTATGGCGATGCGGATAAATCGATCCCCCATCAGACCGCTGGTTCCCACGGTAAAACGGGCTCCTGCCGGAATTCTGACCTGGTCATAAATGGTGAGGGGCAATCGCAGTCCGGAGAAGTCCGGTTTCACCTCCGGGTCGCCTGCGACGAAGCCGACGGGAACGCCCGCCAGCCGCACCGGGATACCCTCGCGGATTCCGCTGGCATCCTGCATTTCCAGCACAATCTGGTAATTCTGATCGAACCGCCCCTCGAATTTGCCGAAATGGAACAGGTGGAACCCGATGACCCCCAAACCGAGGAGCACGAAAAAACCAACCAGTGCCTCCATTGGTTTTCCGTTGCTCGTCATCGATCCGGTGATTTCACCCCATTTGCTCCCTAGCCTTACGTTGGCCATGGCGAATTTGCGAATGGATTCGCTTACGGGGAGTTCGATTGTGTCCCATCCTGCAGGGGAGAGGCGCTGCTTTCGCCGTGAATGAACTGCCGCACGATGGGGTCTTCTGCCTGCCTGATTTCTTCGGGCGTCCCGAGAAAACACACTCTCCCGCGGTGAATCATCGCCACCTGATCGGCGACCTCGTTCATCACTTTCAAATCGTGGGTGACCACGACGGAGGTGGCATGAAACTGCTCCCCCATCCGACGGATCAGACCGATGATGTTGTCGGAGACGACGGGATCCAGCCCGGAGGTCGGTTCGTCGTAAACGATGGAGAGGGGCCGATCGACGACGGCCCGAGCCAGGGCCACCCGCTTGCGCATGCCCCCGGAGAGATGGATCGGCATCTCGTCGATTCGGGATTCCAGACCGACCAGACTCAGCGTTTTTTTCACCCGGTTCCGCAGCATTTTACTCGACCGGACTCCTCTCTCGCACAGCGGGAAGGCGACATTTTCGCCCACCGTCATGGAGTCGAAGAGAGCGCCGTCCTGGAAGAGCACACCCATTTTCCTCCGGACGGCGAAGAGCTGCTTTTCCCGGAGTCCGACGATGGATTCCCCGTCGATCCTGATATCGCCGGCGTCCGGACGAATCAAGCCAAGGAGATGACGGAGCAAAACGCTCTTGCCCTCGCCGCTCCGGCCAAGCAGCACCAGGCTATCTCCGCGGCGAACCGAAAGACTGACCCCGTCGAGAACCCTCTGGTCCCCGAGGGTCTTCACCAGATTCTCCACCTCGAAGAATAGGTCAGTCCGAGACATGATCAGTAGGCGATGATACGCAGGGGAAAGAACTGATTCAGAATCAGGGTGAGAAACAGATTGCTCATGACCACGAGCAGCGAGGAAGAAACCACTGCCGCCGTGGTCGCCTTGCCGACACCCGAGGTGCCGAAGCGGGTCCGAAAGCCCTGGTCGCAGGATACCAGCACGATGATGGCACCGAAGATGAGACTCTTGATCGCACCGATGAGCAGGTCCTCGAGATTCGTGTTGAGCCACGTCTGGTAACCATACCAGGCCTCGGGCACGTGAAAAAGGTGGACCACGAGAAGGTGGGAGGCGAGAAGGCCGAACCCGATGGTCTCGGCGAGGAGCACGGGCATGGATAGGGTCATCCCCAGAAACCTGGGCACCACGAGATACTCCACGGGATCGACGCCCATGGTGCGCAGGGCATCGATTTGATCGGTCACTTTCATCGTTCCGATCTGAGCGGCCATGGCGGCTCCCACCCTGCCGGACACCATCAGCGCCGCGAGGACGGGACCCAGTTCCCGGCAGATCGCCACCGAAACGACCGCGCCCACCGTGGTGCCGAGTCCATACCCGCTGAACGCAAAATACATCTGCGCGGCGAAAACCGCACCGGTGAAAGCGCCGGTCACGATGATGACCGGTTGACTGCCCAAACCGATCGACACGACCTGCCCCGCCACCAGGCGAAGCCGCGGACGGGAGAAAAGGGCCACGAAGGTCTCGCCCAGGAGGAAGAAAAGCCTGCCGAAGTACCGGAAAAGATCCAGGACGGGTCGCCCCAGAAAACTCAGAAAATGGATGACTGTGGCCATGACCGAAAACCTCGCCTCTTCCACCCGAAACCGACCTCCGTGGCGAACGTTTCTCCTGAGCCGCCTGAAGGGTCAATCGAAAACTAGCGGCTCGGCTTTTCCCCGCTCCAGGTCAGCTTGAGTTTTTGCGGCGGGCCCTGATGCCAGGCCCCGGAAAGAACCCGGCCTTCCTGCCTCGCCACATAGGATGCGCCGATGGAGTGGAACCGGAATTCCCAGCGACTGCCGTCCCGGACCACCGCGGAGACAGGGATAGGGCGGAGGGTCTGGTCGGGGCTGAACAGGTTCACCGCCCAGCTGTTCCCCGCGGTATCGATCTCGAGGTAGAGAAAAAGGCCGTCTTTGCCCCCGAGGAATCCGGACCAGAAACCCTCGGAATCCGCCAGATCGCCGGAGATTCGTTCTCCCCAGATCCTTTCGAGTCTTTCGGGGAAATCCTTCGTCGGGGAGAGTTCGAGAGGAAACTCTCCGCCACTCTGAGACCAGGTGCCGCGGAGGCCAGCTGGCTTTGCGACGCCTGCGTAGGTGCCCTCGATCGCCGGGAAGGAAAAGCGAAATCGGCCCTCTTCGACCACGGTTCGCGAAGCGGTCACGGCGAAGCCTCCCTCGTCGACACTGAAAAACCGGACTTTTCCCGATTCCCGAACGTGAAAAAGGAGCGGGAGCTCACGTCCCCCGGCTCGCAGCACTCCCTCCCAGAGGCCGGCGAAGCGGGAAAAATCTCCCCGGCTTTCGCTCCGGTCGCTCTCGCCTGAGCTGTTAGCGAGTTCCACTCGCGCAGTCCGCTTCTCCGGATCGATTTGAAGTCGGGAGCGAAACCCTCCCGTGCCGCCCTGATGGCTGCGCCTGGAGCCATCCACCAGCCATCCCAGCGCCTGATGGGCGTGGCGGGGTCTCGACGCCTCCGCCAGGGAAAGGCGCAGGGCTTCGGGGGTGTCCGAGTCCCAGTGAGCCTCCGCAAACCGGAGCAGATCGGCGGCCGAGGAAACGACGGCACCGGCTCCCATGAGCACATCGAACTCCCAGTGCGGCACCTCGCGCCCTCCGCGGTGCGGCGTGGCCAGCCGGCCGCGCAGGGATTCCGGGATGTCCTCGACCCGGTTGAGCACGAAGGAACTGTCCATGCCGAGTGGGCGGAAGATGCGGTCTCGCAGCAATTCGGGATAAGGCTGCTCGAAACACCTCTCGAGCAGGTGTCCGAGCAGGCCGAAGCCGAGATTGGAATAGGCGTATTCCCCCGGGCTCTCCAGATCATCGCGATCGAGCCGCCTCAGGGCGAGTCGCAAGGCGTCGCCATCGTAGTGGGCATAGGGGTTGGCCGGATCGATCCCGGAGTCAAGATTCTCCGGCAATCGGGGAAGCCCGGAGGTGTGGGTGGCCAGCGACTCGAGAGACATCTCGCGGAGCGGACTGTCGCCTGGGATCCAGTCGGGGGGGAGAAATCGCGATACGGGATCGTCCAAGCTGGCGCGCCCCTCCCTCACTGCCTCGGCGAGGAGGATGGCGGTGAACACCTTGGTTGCCGACCCTGTTTCGAAGAGGGTAGTTTCGTCGGGCGACGCGCCTCCTTTTTTCAAGGCACCGGCTCCGGCGAAGGTCTTTTTCCCATTGGCGAGTTCTGCCAGCACGATACCTTCGCCCGGTTGTTGGGTTTCTTCGTGTTGCCTGCGAGCTGCGGCCTCCAACGACTCGCGGGCAGACTCTCCCGAGCATTGGAGAAAGCACCCGACGAGACAGAAAAGAAGGTACATCCTTGCGGGGTAGCGGCCATGATTCATGTCCCACGCTACCGTGACCAACAAGATTTGGCCAGGGGGGAGAGAACGGGGCTGGCTGTCTGTCCTTTTCGCCCTATCTTGCCAAACGAATCCGAACACACCAGCTCACCGACAGGACCAAATGTGACGAGAGGAACTTGGCAGGTCCCGTGTTCGAACCCAACCTGACTTTCTTCGATCTTGAAAAAGCGCCTGACGCGGAGCGTCTGGATGCTGTGAAGCGCGCATGGCGAGCGAAAATCTCAAAACCACCGGTTGGTGACTCTGCTTCGGAGACGTTAAGGATCGGCCAGAGGATTTTTGTGCGAGCCTTTTGGGGGGGGCTAATCACGGGCGAAAAGCGCAAGAATTTTTTGACAGACCCCGTAGGTGCGGAAAGACCGTCTCTTCCTTCACAAACTCGACCGTCGGGGTTCGCTTCAGATCGATCGCCCGTTGCGGCGTCTTCCCCTCGTTGGCCAGCTCCATGTAGGCGACGATCCCCTTGGCCAGGGCGGCGGCCAGTTTCTCCCGCCAGTCCGGGTCGTGGATTCTCCCGGCCTCCTGCCGGTGGGTCAGAAAGCCTCCCTCCACCAACACCGCGGGAACGGTGGCATGGCGCAACACCGAAAACCGCGCTCGCTTCACCCCGCGGTCAAAGCCCGGCATCTTCCCCAGCAGGGTCTAATACAGCGTGTTGGCGAGCACGAAGCTGGCCGGTTCATGCGGTGAATTGGGATGGACCTTCGCATCCGTCTCCGGGTTCGGCCGCGCCACCTGGGAGGGTGCGCCCGTGGGCGGGAGCGCAAAGATCTCGAACCCGTGGGCCTGGCGATTGCGCGAGGCGTTGAAGTGGATGCTGACAAAGATCGGATTCTTGTAGTTCTTCGTCATGGAAGGACGCCGGAAAAGAGGGATCGAGAAGTCACCCAGGCGATTCTGCACCACCTTCACGCGGCGGTCTTCCAGGAGGCGTCGCGTCCGCTTGACCACGTCCAGGGTGTAATTCCGTTCGCACCCCAGAGACCCCCTTCCGCCCGGGTCATCCCCCCCATGACCAGGATCGAACACGACTGTGTCCACCCGGCGCAAGCCCTCCACAAATTTGGGTTCCAGCGCCGGGATCACCGTCGAATAGAGGTCCAGCAAAGAAATGTAGACCGCGCTATCCCCTTCTCCCTCACGCAACACCGGAAACGAAAGCCAGTGGCGCACCCCATCGATCAACGCCTGGCGGCTGCCGATCCTGACGATGAGGGAGTAATCCTCGCCAGCGAAGCCGATCTTGGCCGGATCCACACGCGTCGCGCTTCGCGTCATCCCGAATGTCCAAGCGAAATCGCTCAGCAACACATGATCGCGTTTCTCTACCTCGAACGTCTTCCATCGTCGCTCCGCGCCAAAGAACGATTCCAAACCTGCCAGGGCAAACCCAACGGCTAAGAGACAAGTTGCGGAAAACCCTGGCATCGATCCTGAACCGTAAGCCCCGCCCGCCGGACTCATGCAACCCAACACGCTCCCATCATCCCCCGGAATCCCGGGCCCATTCCCGGTGGAGCACGGGTGGAGCGGGCAAGAAACGAAACGGTTCAGATCTCGAATTTGTTCAAAAAAAACGATCGATTTTCTGATCAGGTTAGTGCCCCATCAGAAACACCTCAGTCGGATCCCCATCATGGAGCTGAGCTGATTGCCTCTTCATCCTCACGCCCCATCCAGCGCACGTAGAAGCTGCGCGTTCCCCAGCCGTAGGACAGGTTGGCCATTTCCTGGAGTCCACTCCCGACGGCAAACACCCGGACAACCACGCGACGGCAGTCACATTCGTCGCAGAACATCTCGACGAATGCGAACTCTCCCTTGGGAACTACCGGTGCGGCGATCTCGCCGTCGGCTTCGTTTCAGGCTGCAGGCTGGAGACCATAGGCTGCAGGTAGCGCCAAACGTAGCGATCTGAGGCGTGCCCGGAAAGCTCAGAGTCGGGGAAACTCGGGATGATGAAGGTGAGAAGTGTTTCCCGTTGACGAAACAAGAGCGTGTGACTACGGTGACTACATGGTCACGAATTTGCGGGATGCGAAAGGTCGTTTGAGCGAGCTTGTTCAACTGGCTTCAGAAGGTGAGGAGATCGTCATCACGGTTCGTGGCGAGCCCATGGCCCGCCTTAGTGGGCTGGGAAGAAAGGGCGCGAAAAAGGGTGATCGCGAGGAGTGGATGGCTGAATTGAGCGCTGCAGCTGAAGCGGCGCGGGTAGGGCCGCCCAAGACGACGCCGCAGCAATTCTGGGACGAAATCCGTGAAGAACGGCTTTGAGCGGAAACGCGTGAATCGTTGAAGAAAAGGAGCTTCTGCGCGCGAAAGATGACGAACGCAATCTACTGGGACACTTCGGCTTTGGTGAAGCTCTACGCCGCGGAGCCTGATTCCGCCGATTACCGCAAACTGATGCTTGCCCAGCGCGAAGAAATCGCGGTCAGCTTTCTTCACCGGGTGGAACTTTGTTTTGCTCTGCACGGCAAGGAGGTTCGCGGCGAGATTGCCGCCGGCGCCGCGGACAGTTTGCATCGTTCCTTCAAGCGTCATCTTGAAGAAGGACGCTACCTTGAGGTTCCCTGGGGAGAGGATGTGGCAGCGGAAGCTCGCGTGGCGCTGGAGGACGTATTAGGGGCAGTTCCTCCCGCAATACTTCGATCTCTTGATGGATTGCACCTTGGCGCAGCTCGAGCCGCGCGCATCACGCGCCTGGTAACGACGGACCTGCGGATGAGTCAAGCCGCAGCCGTATTGGGATTTCAATGCCTGAAGCCGTAAGGATCGGGGCAGGGAGAATGTCTGCCTGTCGGGGCACACTCATCACCGGCCCCCTCTCAGTTGGCGAAGTCTGGGTGGCAGCAAGAAAAGCCCATCCCACCGTGCGGGTGGTTTCCACGGTGGTGACGGGTGAGCCTCAGACATCCTGACCTCCGGTGAAAGAAGATGACCTCACTGGGAGGTAGCGCAGGCGCAAATCGGTGCCCGGATAGTGGGTCTCGGTGGTGTTGAGTTCGGCGCACAGGGTGTCAAGGACCGCATCGTGGACGGGATTGGTCAGGCCATGGATTTCGACGCGCAGTTTGCCTCGATCTGGTTCGGGGCGCAGGTTGATGGTGGTTTGCATCAGGGCGCGCACGAAGCTGCGGGCATCGTCGCTGCGGCGTAGGGTTTCGCGCACCAGTTGAACCAGGCAGGTCTCGGCACGGTAAGCGATGAGTTTGATGGTATCGACGAAGTGTTTTCGGGCGGCGCGCAGTTGGCTGACGCGCTGTTCTTCGGGGAGATCCTTGAGTTCGATATGCTTGTCGGTCGCCTTGCGTTGGGCCTTGAGGGCGTCGAGTTCGGCCTGCTTGGCTTCGATAGCTTCGAGGGTGGCGCCCTGTTTGCGCTCGTGGCGGGCTGCCGCGGCCGGGGAGCTGTCTGCTGCGCGCTGGATGCTGCCAGCGAAAGCGGCCTGCAAACGGGAGAGTTTGGCGGCGGCGCTGCGCACTTGGCTGTCCAGAGCGCGCCAAGCGGGATTGACCAAGCGAGTAGTGTCAGGAAGCGGACTTGTTCCATACTCAACAAGCCGATCTAAACCATGGTGTTGACGCATATATTTGAAGAATTTTTCCTGATGCCACCGGGCGAACATCGAGGCGGCGGCGACTGCCAGATCGCTGTGGTAGTCGGTGCTGAGGATGGAACTCTGGTGGCCGCGTTCATCAAGCCGGCGCACTTCCCGCACCCACAGGCCGTTGCGCAAACGGGTGCCGCGTTCGGCCAGCAACACGGTGGATGTTTCACCGTTGGGGTGAGTGAGCAGGCGGGAGTGGAACTCGCCTTGCGGCCAGTCGGGACCGGGATGTTTGTGGTAGGTGAGGATGGCGATGCGTTGCTCCTTGAGGCGCAGGAACAAATCCGGCGAGTAACCTTCCCGATCGAAGATGAAGTGGCCATGGACATGAGCCCGGCCTTCCGCTCCGGGGCGGCCAAGCACTTACCCCAGGCAGAAGTGGTCTTCGATCGATTTCATGTGATGCAGATGGCAGGAGAGGCCTTGGACCGCGTACGGAAACAGATCAATCGTCAGGTGGGCGGATTGGGAAAAGGAGCAATGTGGTCGCTTCGCGGCAACGAATCCAATCTCACACATGATCAGAAGGCTCAACGTAAACGGCTCTGTCGTGAACACCAGACCCTCGGGCGAGCGATGGCGCTTCGCGAGTAACTTCAGGACATGTGGATCTACGTGAACGCCGATCTGGGAAGAGAACATTTCGAGAGTTGGTATAGCTGGGCAAGGCGATGTCGTCTTGAACCTTTCAAGGAACTCGCACTACGGCTGAGAAACCACCTCTCAGGAATCCTCGCCTATTACAACAACTGGACGACGAGTGGAATGATCGAGGCGATAAACGGCAAACTCTAACTAGCCAAGAAACGCGCCCGAGGGTATAGGAATTTCAGGAATTTTAGAGCGATTGCCTATTGGATAGCGGGCGGAATCAAGCACGGGGCCGGCCTACCTA
>CAZLUZ010000064.1:0-23874 GCA_964562825.1 uncultured Akkermansia sp. | reverse complement strand
TTGTAAGATGGCAAGCAGTTCGTCATAAACTGCCCCTTCTCCCCCTGCCCTCCCGCGCGGCGACGGCGCGGCAGCCTCCCGCCCCCCCCCAGAATCAACATGACCGCAGAAAAACCCATCATTGTCGGCGCCGTCCTCTACGATCCCAAAGTGTCCGTGATCTGGGACATCATTCGCGATTTTTTCGAGGCGAACGGTTGTCCCATGGACGTCGTGTTCTACACCAACTACGAACTCCAGAACGAAGCGCTAATCGGGGGGCATCTCGACATCGCCTGGAATTCTCCCCTCGCCTGGCTGGATGCCCAGCGCCTCAGCGGCGGCACCTGTCGCGCCATCGCGATGCGAGATACGGATCGGGACCGGATCACCCACCTGGTGGTGCGCAAGGATAGCGGGATCGCGAAGATCGAAGACCTCGCCGGCAAAACGGTGGCTTTCGGAGCGAAGGACTCACCTCAGGCCACCCTGATCCCGCAGGGACTGCTCATCCGTCACGGCCTGTTTCCGGACCGGGATTACACGGCGCGTCGATTCGACATCATGGTGGGCAAGCACGGAGACCACATCGGAGGCGAAAAGGATGCCTTCGAGTGCATGAAACGAGGCGAAGCCGATGCCTCCTGCATGATCGATCTGAACTGGGACGCCTGGGTGAAGGACGGCACCGTGAATCCCGCGGACATGCAGATCCTGGTGTCGACGGACCGGTTCGACCACTGCGTCTTCACCGTGCGAGATGATTTTCCCGCTGAGATTGAGGAACGCTGGCTGGGCGTGCTGCATCGCATGAGCTACGACAATCCAGACCATCGCGAAATGATGGACATGGAGGGCCTCAAAAAGTGGGAGCCCGGGCGGACCACCGGATTCGGCCCCCTGTCCGAGGCCTGCGAGCGAACGGCCTACTTCGGAAGCTGATTATAGCAAACCCCCTCAAGATCGATGGATTTCAACGTCACCCAGGTCGGCTCCTGGCCGCGCTCCGAAAAATTGCTCGGCGCCCTGCGCGAGAAGCGTGTGGGCAGCATGGACGAGCGGAAATTCCAAGCGATCGCCGATGAGGAGGTAAGACGCTGCGTCGACTACCAGGTGGAAGCCGAGGTCGACGTCGTCGTCGACGGCGAGATCCGCCGCGACAATTTCTACTCGTTCATCACCGACAAGGTGGACGGAACGCGATTGATGTCCCTTGCCGAAATGCTGGACACGGTCGAGGACAAGGAGGCCTTCGAGGAGATGCTCAGCACCCTGGATGCGCCCGCGTTTGCCATCCGCAACCCGACTTGCATCGGCAAGCTGAAGCGCCGGGAACCCTTGGCAGTGGACGAGGTGCGGTTCGTGCGTCAACTGACGGACAAGCCCATCAAGGTCCCCCTCCCCGGCCCCTATCTTCTGACCCGCGCGATGTGGGTCACGGCCCACACCAAAGAGGCTTACGGGGACAAACCGGTGATGGCACAGGACATCATCGATATCCTTCGAGCCGAGATCGCCGACCTGATCGAGGAAGGTGTGGATTTCATCCAGTTCGACGAACCGGTCCTCACGGAGATCGTCCACGGGGGCGGGACGGAACGGCGAACGTTCATGTGAGCGACCCTGGCAACCCGCCGTGATGCGGGTTCTGAGTTGGCCTACGCCGCGGAATTGATGAACAAGGTCGTAGCGGGTTTCGAGGACAAGGTTCGCCTCGGCGTGCACATCTGCCGGGGGAACTGGAGCAAACGCGAGGACGTTCTGTTGTCCGGCTCCTATGCGCCTCTGATCGATACCCTGCAGGCGATGAACGTCAGGCAGATGGTGCTGGAGTTCGCCACCCCCCGAGCGGGTGATTTGTCGATTGTCGGCAACGCCCTGAGCGCCCGGGAAATCGGCCTGGGTGTGGTCAATCCCCGCACCGACGAAGCCGAACCGCCTGCACAGATCGTAGCACGCTGTCGGGAGGCTCTTCAGTTCTGGCGCCCGGATCAGGTGTTTCTCAATCCCGACTGCGGATTTGGCTGCTTCGCCAACCGCTGTGTGAACGAGGAGGAAGTGGCGTTCGAGAAACTCAAATCCATGGTCGCAGCCGCCCGGGAACTGCGCGAGGAAGGCTGGAAGAACTAGGGGCGGGGAGGTTCTTCGGGCCCGCTGCGCTCGCGGGAATCCGGGAGAATTCCCTCTGCGCGAGCGGAGAGAATGATCGATTCGACATGGCGCCACAGCTCGGGATGGGTCCCGGCTATGCCGCGGTTGTGCTGGTAGACCTGCTCGAAGACGATACCGTGTCTCTCCCAGGTCTTGCCCCCGTTGAGGTAATTCTGCATCAGGGGAAGAATCCGATCGATGCCGTGGGCGAACGCGGCCTCCTCGGTCTCTGCCTCTTCGAATTCGTCCCAAAGGGCCCGAAACTCCCTCCCGGTTGACTCGGGCAAGAGAGCGAAGAGGCGATCGGCCGCTTTCTGCTCCCGCTCGGCCTTGCCGGTCTGATCGCCATAGCAATAGGTGTCGCCCGCATCGATTTCCACGATGTCGTGAACCAGCAGCATCTTGATCACCCGCAGCTGGTCGAGATGAGGCGCGGTCTGAGGAATCAGGGTGGCGGCGGCGAGCGCCACCGACCAGCTGTGCTCGGCGGAGTTTTCCGGGCGCTCCAATCCGACCGGGGAAGACCGCCGATCGACCGCCTTCAACTTTTCGGTCTCGATGAGAAAGGCAAAGGCTTCGTCAAGCATGATCGGTTTTCACTGGCGAAGCCATCCCTGCTCCTCGAGGAACGGAATCAACTCGTCGACGCCAAAATCCGCTAGCATGGTCTCACCCGCGGTCATGGTCGGGGCGCTGCTCTGCCCGGAGAGCCGCCTCATCTCCTCGAAAGCGGCCGAATCGGCGATGACGTCGACCAGTTCAAAGGAATACTTCTCCCTCGTCAGGTAATCGATCACTTCATGGCACCAGGGACAGCCGGGCTTGATAAACACCCGGAAAGTCGGAATCTCGTTTTGCATGCGCGGTAGACTCGCCGGAGTTCACGGAATGGCAAGGCCTGTTGCCGCGGCTTTTGCCGCCCCTCGGAACCCTACCCCGACGCGAGGGCCGATCCGCGGGTCAGCAACTCCAGAAACTCCTCCTCGAAAGGCGAGTCCGTCCGCCAGGCCTGGTGGTCCACCTGGCGGCCCCGGCTCTCTTTCGCGATGCCCTCGACGAACCTGCGGTAGTTCTCCGCATACCGCGCCCGATCACCGGGCGTGAACCAGAAGCGGCGTTGCTCTCCCGTCTCCACATCGACCAGCTCGATCTCTCCCTCGATGTCCGGATCCTCCTCCCAGGGATGAACCACCTGGATCAGGTGCACCTCTCCGGGCCAGGTCGAAGCGTGCCGAATCGCCCCCCGGGCCTCCTCGATTCCCTTGCCATAGAGGTCAGAAATCACAAAAAGAATCCCGTACCTCCTTCGGCTGGGACGAAAATCGCCGAAACACCGCTCCAGATTGGTCACGCCCCCGAACTCCAGCCCGCGGGCAAACTCGATGACCCGCTGGATGTTTCCCGGCCCCTTCAGCGGAGGCAGGGCGGCGCTGATCGTGTCGCTCATCGAGTAGAGACTCACCCGGTGCTGCCCGATCAGGCCCAGATAGGAAAGAGCCACGGCGAGCTTGAGCGAGACCGCCCTTTTCTCCGGAAACGGCTCGACCATCGACCCGCTGGTATCCACCAGAATATGCAGGTGAAACTCCTGGACTTCCTCGTAGAGCCGGATGAACAACCGATCCAGTCGCGCGTAGAGTCTCCAGTCGATGGATCGGTAGTCGTCCCGGTGCGTGTAGTGTCGGAAATCCTTGAACTCCCGGGTAAACCCCGTGGCGGGTGTGTTCTGGATGCCTTTTTTCCGCAGTTGCCGCCGCTTGCGCAAGCGGAGAAAAAGCGCCCGGAGACGCTCGAGAAACTCGACGTCGAAAAGATCCTCGTTCGCGGAAGAACTCCCCATCACGGCGTCTCCCCGGCCTGTGCCACGGCCACGATGCGACCGGTGCCGATGAGGACAAAAATCTGCCCCGCGCCGATCGCCACCCCCGGCGGTTGCCGATGCGCGGGTGCACCGGGTCCGTCCCGCAGGATGGGCCCGGCCCAGGTCACCTCCCCCCGGAGTTGCCCTTCGTCCTCGCCACCCTCATCCCGATAGGCGATCAGGGATTCATCCCAGACACCCCGCGAAATCCGGCGTCCTGTTCCGGCGTTGAATACGGTGAGGCCCCGGCTTCCCGCGACGTAGACTCGCCCGCCGGCGACAATTCCCCGGAAGTCCTCGCCGATCTCGTCCAGCGCGTGCAGGGCGGGTTCGCCGGTCCGCCCATCGAGATGCCAGAGTCCTTCCTCGGCGAGGACCCAGCCGCTCCCGGCGGCGTGGCCCAGGAAAACCCCGCGCACGGAGAACCGCTGCGCCGCCAGGGGAAGGTCCAGGGAAAGCCGACTCGCCCCCTCGGAATCCATCAGCCAGAGCGCTTCCCCCGAAATCGCGGCGTGAACCTCGCGCCCGGCCCCGAGGCGCCGGGACCACCGCACCGCGGGCGCGTAGAGCCTTCCCGGATTCTCGAGAAACCGGAGCACGCGCTCCCCCGAGTCCCGCTCCCGCCCGAGATAATCGAGGTCGAACGGATCAGTTCCCGGCAAAGCCGTGGCCGGGATCGCGGATGGCTCCGGCCCGATCTGGGCGAGGGTAACCTGCTCGTCCGCGGATAGTTCCTCCCTTTCCTCTCGGAGCAGAACGGGAAAATCGCGCACCTCATCACCGCGAAACCGCCAGATGGCACGGCCGGACGCGGCCTCGAACACTCCCGCCCCGGGACCGAATGCGAGAACCCGACCCTCGCGGAGGAAAACCCCGGCACTCCCGGCCTCCGCGGATCGCGCCTCAGCGGAGGAGGTCGTCGTTCCGCCTCTAGCGAGCCCCGTTTCCCAGAGGAGTTTGCCCGTGCCGGTGTGATAGCCGGCGAGGGTTCCGGACAGCGTATCGAAGAGCACCGCCACATCGCCGGCCGCATCGAACCGGAGTCGGCCGGCCCGCATCCCGGCCCGGTCGGGCCCGGTCTGCGCGAGAGGGAGTGACCGCCAGGCCGGAGAAGCATCCTCGACCCGGTGCGCCACCAGCCGGTCTCCGGCGAGATGCAGATAGAGGTCGTCGATCACCCGCAGCCCTCCGTCGCCAACCAAACGCCCCTCCGACCGCCGGCCGGCACCGCCTTCGGAATCGTCGCTCCCCGAGGTGAGGTTTCTCTTCCAAATGAGCTTTCCCGTGGCCGAATCCACCCGGTAGAGCTGCCCCCAGTGATCGAGGAGGAGCAGGGAATTCCCCGCCGGGCAGACTTCCGCGATGCGGGTCCCCGTGTCGACCTCGAAGGCCCACCGCAGCACCGGCCGGTCCACCAGGGGCATCCCGGCCGGGGAACCGCTCCGGATCGGAACACTCTGGTCCCCCGCGAGGTGGTCCACCGCACTGGCCAGCGATTGACAGAGCCCGTCGGGGAAGCAGAGGTCCTGCTCCGGCCTGGCCTCCAGCTTCTCCCGCAGGGACTGCAGCGCCGATCGAAACTCGTCCTCTCTACCCATCCTCCGGAAAATCATGGCTCGGGCCCAGTTCACCCAAAGCAGGTCCTCCCCCCTCGCTTCCATCTCCACGCCCTCCAACAGCGGCAGGGCCTCTGCGATGCGCTCCCCGCCGGCGAGAATGCGCGCGATCGACCGCCAGTAGGAATCGAGCAGATGCCAGCGGAGGGCCCGGCGCGAATCGCCCCGCCAAGTGAGGTCCTCGCCCCCGCGCGATACCCCCTGGAGCAGCGACCGAATGGCGGCGCGGAACTCGTCCTCGCGGCCCTCCGCGGCGAGAAGCGAAAGCCTCCGCTCCCAGCTCACCAGGTCCGACAGGTCGCGCGCGGTGATGACCTCGAGCGCCCGGCCGGCGAGTTCCTCGAGTCCGAGGTCGACAAACATGCGGTAGCTTTCCCGGATCAGCCCGGTCGACTCCACGCCGGCGAGTTCCACCCCGTCCAGGGCGCCGCGGGCCAGATCGGGGCGCCGGGCCCCGTGGTAAAGCCGGGCACGCCGGAGCTGGTATTCGCCCCGGCGTTTGGGGTCCTCGCGAGCCAACTCCGCGAGCTGAGTCTCGGCCTCCGCCGCCCTGTCGGGATCGTCCTCCAGAATGCGCAAGAGGAGGCGCCGCAGACGCACCCGGAGAACCGGATCAAGCTCCCCCGCGGAAAGTCTCTCCCGGATGGAAAGCGCCACCCGCCCGGCGAGTTGGCGTCGCTCCGCGGCTTCGCAGAGGAGGAGAAACTTCTCCATTTTTTCGGGGGACCACGATGATTCCGCTTCCACCCGAAACCGTCCCTGTTCCGCGTCGAAGAAGGATTCGACCGAGCGATGCACATCGTGCACCCTCATGGCCGCGCCCAGCCAATCCCGATATCGGGCTGGAGTATCCGCCTGCTCGCGCAGCCGGTCGAGGAGGTCGAGACTTTCCCCCCGCTCGCCGACCTCGGCGCGGACCCGCGCCAAAACGAGTCCCGGCCCGAAGGAAATTCCGTTGTTTTCCCCCCCGTATGTCTCCAGCACCTTCCGCGAGGGGCCAAAGAACCCCTCGGTGGTGAGGAAGCCGACCAGGTCGAGCAGATTTTCCTCCGTGGCTTCGCCCACGGCAGCTCCGGCGAGCAGCTCCAGGGCCCTGTCCTCGAGTCCCTCCTCGAGCAGAATCTCGAAGGCCTCCCGGTGCACATCGAGCCGCGCTGGGGCCTCGGCGAGAAAGCGCTGGTAATGGGGCAGGGCGAGCCGCCTCTGTCCCGCGCCCCGGAGAAACCTGCCGAGATCGAGGAGGCGATCGGGGCGCTCCGACTCATCCAAACCGTCGAGCAGCAGGGAGAGATCGCGCTCCGCCGCCACGGGATCGCCTCCGAGATATCGGGCCTGGACCAGCCGATAGCGGAGATCGAGACGATCCGGAGCGTCATCCAGGCGGGATTCGAGAAAGCCGATCAGGTCCCCGGGGTCCGTCTTCCGCTTCAACATGTCGAGAACCCGCTCTTCGATTTGGGTCGATCCGGGAACTCGCTCGGCTCCCTTGCGCAACACCTCGAGCGCCTCCGCGGAGCGTCCCCCGGCCGCCAGGATCTCGGCGTAATCCAGGATCGCGGTCTCTTTCTCCGGGTTCTCTTCATAGGCCTGGCGGCTTCGCGCGAGCAGGGTTTCGCGCTCTTCCTCCGTCGCCACCACGCTGACCCGCAGGGTCATGACCTGCTGGCGCCGATGGTGGTCCGGAGCCAGGCGAGCGAGAATGCCATCGAGACGGTTTCCCGCCTCCGCCGTCCTGCCCAGGGCCGCCTCCGCCCGCGCGGCGAGAACGCCCGCCTCGACACTCTGATCGGGATTCAGCTTCAGCGCGAGTGCCTTGTCCAGTGCGGCGACCGAGAGATCCCAGAACTGGTGCCGGAACATGACCTGTCCGAGGGAGAGCATGGTAGGCCCGGTCTGTCCCTCCGCCGCGAGCAGCCTCTCCAACTGGGCACGCGCCAGTTCCCGGCCCCGCTCGGTGCCGGATCGCTCCAGCAGTTCCCCGAGCCATTCGCTCTTGCGGCTTTTCGCCGTCTCCAGATCGATGGCCCGCGACAGGATTTCCAGGCTGCGGTCCCGGTCCCGCTCGAACAGAGACCGGTAGAGAAGATACTGGAGGTGGGCGTGGTCCGGATGAAGCTGCACCGCCGACTGGATGAAAGCCTCCGCCTCGGGCCGCTCCATCGCCTTGAGGAGACGGGCGAGCACCGCCTTCGCACCGGCGTCGTCCGGATACCGGCTGATGTGGGCCCGATAAAGGGCAAGCAGTTCTTCCTCCCGCTCCTGTGCCCCGTAGAGTCGGACCAGGGCGTCGAGCGGTGCGGCCAGAGCCGAATCGTAGTGCAGAGCGGTCCGCAGCTGGAGCGAGGTCTCCTCGAAGGTCTCCGCGCCCCACCCGGAGGGAAGGGCAGAGACCGCGGCGACCAGCGCGAGGACAAGAATCCGGGCTCGAGTCAGGTATCGCATCACGCCTCGGCCAAGCGGGGAACGCCGTCCACGATTTCCCCAATCAGGTCGTCCACCGAGACGGCTTCGGCTTCCCCCTGGAAATTCAGGATCACTCGATGGCGCAGGGCACAGGGAGCAATCCGGCGAACGTCGTCGGTCGACACCGCCGTCCTGCCGTCGAGCGCGGCCAAGACACGTCCCCCGCGAACGAGCGCCTGGAGACCGCGGGGGCTGGCGCCGTAGCTGACGTAGGAACGAACCCGCTCCGATGCGGTGACATGATCGGGATGGGTCGCCAGCACCAGGTCCGCGGCATAGGAGGTCACGTGATCCGCCACCGGCACCTGGGCCACAACGCGCTGAAATCGGATCAGGTCCTCGCCGGTAACCACCTCGTCCAGTTCCGGCTCCTCGAAGGCCGACGTCCGCCGCGAGATTTCGACGAGCGTCGCCCGGTCGGGGAACGGCACCCGCAGTTTGAAAAGGAACCGATCCGCCTGGGCCTCGGGGAGCGGATAGGTGCCCTCCATCTCCATGGGATTCTGCGTCGCCATGACGAAAAAAGGCGTGGGCAGGCGCATGGTTTCTCCCCCGGCCGTCACGGCTCCCTCCTGCATGACTTCGAGGAGAGCGGCCTGGGTCTTGGGGGTGGCCCGGTTGACTTCGTCGACGAGGATCAGGTTGGCAAAAACCGGCCCCTTCTCGAAGAGCATGACTCTTCTCCCCTCCTCGTTTTCGTTCGCGATGTAGGTGCCCAGAATATCCGCCGGCATCAGGTCCGGGGTGCACTGGATCCGCCCGGGTTTCAGCCCCATGACCCGGGCCAGGGTGCGCACCAGGTAAGTCTTGCCCAGCCCCGGGACGCCCTCGATGAGGATGTGTCCGCGGGAGAACACCGCCACCAGGGTATCGACGAGGAGTTCATCGTAGCCCACGATGGCCTTCTGGATCTCCGCTTTCATCACGCGGAACCTTTGCTGGAATTCGGCGAGCCCGCCGGCCAGTTCGTCGATTTCACTCATAAACAGCTCAGCCTACCTCAGCCTAATACGGGCGGGGCCCCCTCCTTGCAAGAGGATAGGGGCCGAACCATCCGTGCAGCCGGCTCTGCGGACCCCGGCGGGGCCTCAATACTCCCGGTCCTTTTTCACCCCGGGTTCCGGGATGGGGTAGAACCCCTGCTCATCGGGCTGGAGCGGCGAGGGTCCATCGAGCGTCAGGTTCTCCACGCCGGGAGCCATGACGTGCTCGGAGTTGAGCATCTGATCGTAGGTGATCTCCTGCCCCGTGTGGGCCGCCATCCGACCCATCGAGGTGACCACGCTGGCGGCGACGCCCCGATCCACCTCGTTGAAGGGGAGATCGTCGCGAATCGCCTCGATGAGGTGCTCCCACTCGAGCTCGTAGGGATTCGGCTCGGGCGGACGCTGGGGAAAGGCCCACACCAGATTTTCCGGTCTCGCGCGCCAGTTATCCGAAAGATTCTGGTCCGAGTAGATCCGGGATCGCGCCGGAACATGCCCCGCGGTCGATATCACCGCCGAACCCTTGGTCCCGTGGGCATAGGCGGCGAACTCCTGACGGCAGCCCGTCATGTTCCGTCCGTAGTAGTAGAGCTTGGCTCCGTCGTCGAAGGTGTACTCCACCGAGTAGTGATCAAAATTCTGATCGATGTGATCTTCGTCACGGTAGTGGCGCCCCCCCTGGGCCTGGGCTTTGACCGGCCAGCCCCCTTTCATCATGCAGCACTCGTCGATGCCGTGGATGAAGAAATCGGAGAAGGAGCCTCCGCTGAGCCAGAGGAAGCTGTGGAAGTTCTTGATCTGGTATTGCAGGTCACTGAGGGGGCCGGGGTTTTTCTTGGAGAAGCAGGCCGCGACCGGACCCTGGGCGCGGTAAGACCGGAAAGACTGGAGCTCGCCGATGGCACCGTCTTCGATGCGTTTCTGCAACTCGCCTCGCGAAGCGCAGTGGCGGCACATCAGCCCGACTCCCACCTTGAGGTTCTTCTCCTTGGCTTTCTCGTTGATCTCGAGGAGCTTCCGCGACGAAAATCCATCCGCGGAGAGGGGCTTTTCCATGAACACGTGGAGTCCCTTTTCCACCGCGTACTCGAACATCGGCCAGCGGAAGGCGCAGGGGGTGGTGAGGATGGCGATATCCCCGGGGTTGAGAGCGTCCATGGCATGGCGATAACCGTCGAATCCGATAAAGCGGCGCTCCGGGCTGACATCAATCTTGTCCGCGATCGCCGTCTGCTTCGAGAGCACCTGGTGACTGCGGTTCAATTTGTCGTCGAAGACATCGGCCATGGAGTAGAGTTTGAGCGGCCCGAGCGCACCCGACACCGAAAGGGCATTATTTACCGCTCCGGTGCCTCGGCCGCCGCAGCCGATCAGAGAGAGCTTGATTTCCTCGTTCCCCTGGGCGTGGACCGCGGGGATGGCGATCCCGGAGAGCACCGAAGCTCCGGCCGCTGCCTTGATGATTTTCCGGCGGGAAAGATGGCCGGGAGGAGGGGTGGAAGCGGAATTCACGTTGCCTTGCATAACCCCCATGATCTTGTGGAGGCGGGGCGAGGTCAACCCGCGTGGGGTCCGCGATCCAGTCCGGGTGAATTGAGCAGAGCGGCGCCGAGGGTCCCCATTTTTCCCGCGAATCGGAGTTGACACTGTTTTGCTGCGTCGTTAATGCTTGCGGGTTAAAGGTAGGACTCGGCTGATGAAATTGAACCCTTGTTATCTCATCCTCGTCGCATTTCTGGTGATCTGCGGCCATGAATTGGCACGGGGCCAGAACGGCGACCCTCAAGTTCCGTCGGTATCGGTCAAGCCCGTATCGGATGCGCCGGAGGAAGGCGGCAACAGCTCCCTCTTCGCTCCCGGTCGTGCCGGGGGCATGGCTGCCGACGATCTGCCCCCGCTCCCCGAACTGCCCGAGGTGAGCGATCCCGTCCAACCCGGAGTGCGGGTGGCACCGGTGAGCGGCGACAGCGATTCCGGCCTCGACCTCGAGGAATCGCGCCCCCAGGAGCCGATTCCCTCCTCTCCCGCGCCCGACGGCGAGCCTCAGGGCGAGGAGATGACGATCACCTCGAACCGTCAGGGTCTGCTGAGAGGGATGCGCTACGGCAACCGCAAGCTCCCCCCGGTGGAGGCCCAGGGAGCGACCGGAGTGACCTATCAGGAATCGTGGCGGACATCGAAGATTCTCGACCAGACCGCCATCGACGAGTTGGAGAAGACCTCCGATCCGCTGAACCGCTTCCCTTTCCTCTGCCTGCCCATGGTGGAGAAATCGATCGCCGAGCAGAATGTCGAGTGGCTGGCCAGCGAGGTAGCGCGGGAATACGCCAAGAATCTCGCCGGGATCAACGAGGATGAATCGGTGCTCGACCACACCCTGCCCGAGGTCCCCGGAAACATGCGGGCGAACTGGTCCACCCGCATCTACCAGCGGGTCTGGCGCCACGAGGCGGCCATGCGGCGCACCCTGCGGGACACCTACGGAGACGCGCTTTCCTACTCGCACCAGATCAAGAGTTTCGCCGAGATTCCGGTGATTCGGGAGACGGGCATCCAGGAGTCCTACGGCCAGTTCGACATGGTCGCCTTCATCGACGGCCGGGCCTCGCGCACCAACGAACCCACCTCGACCACCCTGACCACCGGGGTGACGGGTCGGTTCAAGCAGGACCTCTGGGAGGCCGAATACGGGGTGCGCAAGCGCTTCCAGAACGGCACGGAGGTTTCCTACGCCAATCGGCTGTCCACCCTGGACAACAACTCCCAGTTCCTCGACCCCAACCCGCAGACCGGTTCGGAGATCATCGTCTCGATCTCGCACCCCCTCCTGCGGGGCTCCGGATACCACTACAACACGGCGGGAATCAAGATCGCCATGCTCGACACCAAGATGGGTGTGACCGAATACATCACCCAGCTGGAGCAGTATCTCTTCGAGATCAGCCGCACTTATTGGGGCGTCTACCTGGCCCGGGCCAATTTCGTGCTGAAACGGTCGGCGGTGGAGGCGACGGAAAAGATCGTGACCAAGCTGGAGGAGCGATCCTCGGTGGACCCCGAAGCGACCGCCTCGGAACTGCTCCGGGCCCGTTCCTCGGTGGCCCAGCGCAGGGCCGAACTGGTGCGGGCGGAGAAATCGATCCGCCTGGCCGAAGACCGCCTGCGCTCGCTGGTCAGCGGACCCGACTTCGCCCTGGGCAACACCAGCGAGATCATCCCCTGCAGTCGTCCCATTCTGGCGGCGCCCCGAGAGGACGTGCGCGAGGTGACGCGGGCCGCGATCAGCAACCGACCGGAATTGTTGGAGGCCTTTTATCGGACCCAGGCGGCGGGGATTCGCCGGGATTTGAGCAAGAACGAACTGCTGCCCACCCTGAACCTCATTCTGGAGGGCACGGCTTCCGGGATCGGTCAGGGCCGGGAACTGGGCACGGCGTGGAGCGACCAGTTCGAGCAGGGTAAGGGAGGCCTCGCCGGCTTCACCTTCGAGATGCCGCTGGAGAGGAACGAGGCGAAAGCCCGCTACACTCGCCGCCGCCACGAATTGCGTCAGCAGTTGAACAACCTGAAGACCGCGATCGACAACATCGCCCTGGAAGCGGTGGTGTCCTACCGCGAGTTGCAGACCGCCTATCGAGATATGCAGGGCAAATACCAGGCCGCTCTGGCGACGCGGGAGGAGGTGAAGGAACTGGAAAGCCGCCTCGATGTCGATGCCAATGCCAATTCGGTGGGATACCAGTTGCGCCTCATCCTGGACGCCCTGGAGCGAAACCAGATCGCTGAGGAGCAGTTTCTCGTGAGCGTGGTTACCTACAACGTGGCCTTCACCTCGCTGGACCGGGCCCGCGGCTCCCTGCTCAAACGCCACGACGTGGGCGTATTCCGGACCAAGGAAGACGGTCTGAACACCATCCGCGCCGGTTTTCCCAGCGGGGAGATGAAGAAAGATTAGGGGGCAGCGGCGTCTCCCCATCGGGGCGGATCCAGCTCTTCGCGGCCCACTCGTTCCGCCCACGGCTTTTTCTCCCCCGGTGCGGGGAAAGGCGAAGCCCCTCCGACATAGCGGGGCCATCACACCGCCCAACGATCCGCGGAGGGGCCGCACAGCCCTTCTTCCCGCCCTTTTCGGCCTTCCTCGATCGCGGTATGCTGTTCCTTCATGGCGGTTCGCTTTCGTTCCCAGTATGACAAACGCGGCTACCTGAAGGGCAAGGTCCTCCAGGGCTGGAGAACCGTGGCCGAACCGGACAAAAACCGATCGGACCGATCACGCCTGAAACGGGTGGAGGCTCTGGCCGAAACCGTGTCCTCCTGGCCCGACGCCAGGCTCAGGGAAACCGCCCTGGCGATGCGGGACGAAGTCTCCTCGGGCCGGAGATCCATGAACGATTGCCTCGAGACCGGATTCGCCCTCGTCCGCGAATCGGCCCGACGCGTCCACGGCATGTTCCCCTACCCGTGCCAGGTTCTCGCCGGACTCATCCTCGTGCGCGGCGGCGTCGCGGAGATGGCCACGGGCGAGGGAAAAACCCTCGCGGTTTCTCTACCCGCCTTTGTCTTCGCCCTCGCCGGGGAGGGGGTCCATGTCGTCACGGTGAACAAATACCTCGCCGAGCGGGACCACGAATTCACCCAACCGATTTTTGAATTGCTGGGAATGTCCGTCGGGCTGCTCCCGGAGCGCCAACCCGCCGCGGTGAAACGCGAAGCCTACACCCGGGATGTCACCTATGGCACCGGCTACGAGTTCGGTTTCGACTATCTGCGCGACCACCTCGCCATGATCCAATCGCCCAAACCCGGACCGAGGGAAAGACTGCGCGATGCGCTGCTGGGGGGCCGCTCGGCGGAGCCCGATATCTGTCAGGTGAAAGGCCACGCCTTCGCCATCATCGACGAAGTCGACAGTGTCCTCATCGACGAAGCCGGTTCTCCTCTCGTCATCAGCACCGGCCCTGCCGGCCGGGAAGCGGAGACCGAGCCCTACGTGGTGGCCCGCGACTTCGTCGAACACCTGATCGAGGACCAGGACTTCCGCTTCGAGGGGGTGCACCGCGTCATCCGGCTGCTCCCCAAGGGTCGCGAGAAGATTTACGATCTCGAACACATTCCCTGGGATCAGTTGAGGAGGCCCTGGGAGGACTACGTGCTGAACGCCCTGCGCGCCGAGCACCTCTTCAACCGGGACGCGCAGTACGTGGTGAGCAACGGCAAGGTCGTCATCGTCGACGAATTCACCGGACGCCGCTTCGAGGAACGCACCTGGCGGGACGGTCTGCACCAGGCGGTCGAGGCCAAGGAGGATGTCGAGATCCAACCCGAAAACGAGACCTCGGGCAGCGTCACGCGGCAGCGCTACTTTGGTTTTTACGACACGATTTGCGGACTCACCGGGACAGCGGCAGAGGCCGCCGGAGAGTTCTGGCGGTTCTTCGAGATGCCCACCGAGACCGTTCCGCTGCACCGTCCGAGCGGGCGCACCATCGAGCCCGAGCGAGTTTTCCAGACCCGGGAGGCGATGTTCACCGCCATCGCCGACGACATCGCCGCGCGCCACGGGACGGGCCAGCCCATCCTCGCCGGCACCCGCACCATCCGCGAGAGCGAAGCCCTGTCGGCCGAGCTCGAGGCGCGGCAGATCCCCCACCGCATCCTCACCGCCAAGCAGGACCAGGAAGAGAGCGACATCGTCGCCACCGCCGGGCAGGAGGGGCAGGTTCTCATCGCGACCAACATGGCGGGCCGGGGCACCCACATCTCCCTGTCCGAGCCGGCTATGAGGGCGGGAGGCCTGCACGTTATTGTCGTGGAGAGAAACGAAAGCAAAAGGATCGACCGGCAGTTGGTCGGGCGCGGAGCGCGACAGGGCCAGCCCGGCAGCGCCCAGTTTTTCGTGAGTGCGGACGATTATCTCGTGGTAACCTATGCGCCCGAATTGGTAAAAGAAATGAAGTCGGCCCGGGCCCGGCCGAACGCCGAACTGTCTCCGAGATTCGGCCGCCGGTTCGACAGATTGCAGGATGAAGTGGAAAGATTACGTTATGAACAGCGCCTCTCTCTGGCCGAACGGGACAAATGGGCCGAGGACACGAGAAAGAATCTGGCTTAGCCTGATCCTCCTCCTCGCCTTCGTCCCCCTTGCCCGAGCGGAGACCGAGGTCTCCGGAGAGACTTACCTCGAGCCCTACCGCAGCATCGAGCTGTCCTCGGTCGAGACCGGGGTCATCGACAGCATCCTGGTCAAGGAGGGCGACCTCGTGAAAAAAGGTCAGGCCCTGATCAAGCTGGACTCGGAGGTGATCGAGGCCCAGTACGAGGTGGCCCGGGCGAGAGCCGAGTCAAAAGGGCGGATCATGGCGGCCAAAGCCGAGCGCGACCGGCAGAAGGATCACTACGGCATGTTGAGTTCCCTTCGTTCGCGCGGATCGGTGAACTCGGCCGAACTGAAGCGGGAGTACGCCATCCTGCAGGCCGCGGAAGGGAACTACGTGGCGGCCCAGGAGGACACCCGCATCGACGGTCTCGAAGCCATGCGCATTCGGGCCGAACTGAACCGCAGAATCCTGAAAACCCCCATCGACGGCTATGTCGCGACCATCACCCGGGACCTCGCCGAACCCGTGGGTTTTCGCGGGGATCGCGAGGAGGAGAGCTTCCTGGTGCGCATCGTCCAGTTGGCCACCCTCAAGGCCACCGCCTTCCTCCCCCACCAGGCGGCCAGATCAATCGAGATCGGCGACACTCTCACCCTGACCAGTTCCGATCTCGACGATACCTGGGAAACCCCGGCGACGGTCGAGTTCGTCTCCCCCCTGATCGACCCCGCCACCGGCACCGTGGAGGTCCGGGTGACGGTGGACAACTCCGATCTCCGCTACCGCAGCGGTGCTCCGGCACGGCTCGTGGTCAAACTTCCGGTCGAACTCTCGGCCAAAGAGTAGCCCGCCCATGAGCGCCCCTTTCACGACCACATCCCCCACCCGCACCGGCGGCGACCCCGGTGGCAGGGACATCATCGGTGAGGTCGACGAACTCTTTGCCTCGACCGATTACGGTTCCTTCTGCCGCCACGCCATCGAGTATGTCGTCGAGTTGACCACGGCGCGGACCTGTCTGCTCTACGGATCCGACCGGACCGGAAAGATGGTTCCGCGGGCGGAGTACCACCGGCAGGGCTGTCGCCTCGATCCGGGCTTCCTCCCCGAACTGGAGACGCTGGCAAAGTTTACCCGCGAATCCGTGCGCAGCCAGAAAGTCACCATGACCTCGGGGGACAACAAACTGGCCGCCCTCGCCGTGCCCTTCCAGGGGGCCGATGGGGCCTCGGTCATCGTGCTGCTGCTCGGGCCGGAGCGGGCCCCTTTTCTCGAGCCCACCTTCGGCATCGTCAGCCTCTACGCCGCGGTGATGGCGAATTACGGCAGCCAAATCGAGTTCGCCCGGACTCGCGAGGCATTCCTCCAGTCGACCCTGCTCGTCGATCTCTACACCAAGACTGCGACCTCTCCGGACTACGAGTCGGCGATGGCGGTCCTGACCTCCGAGTTGCAGGAGTGGATCGGGTGCGACCATCTCGCCCTGGGGATGGAACGGAAGGGGCGGATGAAGCTGGATTCCATCTCCGGCCGAAAACAGCGGGAGAAACGGAGCAAAGGCCTCTCCGGGGTTCTCAACCTGATGCGGGAGATATCCGCGGCGGAAACCAGCGTGATCTGGCCCTCGCCGGAGCGGATGGATTTCTCTGCCCTGGTCGCCTCGAATCAGGACGACATGCTCTCGGTTTTCTCCGTGAATCGCATCGTGGGCACCCCTCTGATCGCAGCCGCCGACGACCGGAAGGGAGCCATGGTGGTCATGTGGCGGGAGGGAGACCAGCCTACCCCGGAAAAGTTCGAGTTGCTCACCGCGATGGCCCCCCACCTCGTGGCGCTCATCTTTCTGCTCTCCGAGGGGCTGCCCACCGGGTTGCGGGGAAAGCTGCGCAAGTTCTCCCGGGAGAGCAGCATGGGCAAGAAGGCGGCCACTGTGCTCGGGCCCCTCGCATTGGTGGCGGCCATGTTCGTTCCCGTGCCCCATCACGTCCGGGGAGCGGTTCGGCTCACTCCCGACGTCTCCCGCCAGGTCGCCGCACCGATCGGCGGCATCCTCGAGGGAGTGAAGGTCAAGCCCGGCGACGTGGTGGAGCAGGGAGAACTGCTCGCCGTGCTCGACGGCAAAGAAATCGGCTGGCGGCTCGCCGAGGCGGTAGCCAAGCGCGACGTCGCCGCGAAAAGAAGAGACCAGGCGCGGGCCGAGAAAAACGTGCCCGCCACCCAACTGGCTCGACACGAATACGAGGCGCTGGCACTGGAGGTGGAGCTGCTCCAGTATCAGAAAGAAAACCTGGAGATTCGTTCGCCCATCGCCGGACTCGTGCTCTCCGGGGACCTGGAACGCTCCAAGGGAGTGCCGGTCGAGACCGGCCAGAAACTTTTCGAGGTGGCCTCGACCGACAGGTTTGTCGCCGAGATCGCGATCAACGACGAGGACATCAACTGGGTGGAACCGGAGCAGGCGGTATCGCTGCGGCTCGAATCCCGCGGCGGTCGCGTCTTCCGGAGCGATGTGGCCCAGGTTTACCCCGTCTCCGAGGTCAATCAGGGCGACAATGTCTTTATCTGTCTCGCCCCGATCGTGGACGAGGACGGAGCGAGTTTTCTCCGGGCCGGGATGCGGGGGAGAGCCCGGATCGATTCGGGCTGGAAACCGCTGGGATGGATCCTTTTCCACAAACCGTGGAACTACGTCAAGCTGAGACTCTTTTGAATCCGCGACGTCGCACCGTCCCTCTCCGCACCCCGGAACCGAAGCCCCTTCCCGGGGGCCGGATGAAATGAGCGAGGAAACCGACTATGCCATCAAGGAGTGGGCCGTGGCGAAACCGCGGATTCGGCGGGACGTGGAGGTGACCTTCCACCAGCGACGGAAAGGTCCCGTCTACGTGGTCGAGGATCTGATGCACCGCCGCTATTTCCAGGTCGGACTGCCCGAATACCAGTTCCTCCAGAGCCTGAACGGGCGGCGCTCCATCGGCGAGGCCATCGCCATCAGTGCACGCGCCCTGGGTCCCCGCGCCATCTCCGAACCCGATGCCCTGAAGCTGGTGCGCTGGCTGGTGGACAACGATCTGCTCGACTCCGAGAGTGCGGGCCAGGCCCAACGCCGCTACGATCACGCCGGAGAGAACGCCCCCAGGCAGAAAAAACCGTGGTTTCAAACCCTGGTCTTTTTCCGCATCCCCCTGGGCAACCCGGACGCTTTCTTCGTGGCTCTTCAGCCGTGGCTCGGCTGGTTGTTCGGGTGGTTCGCCCTTCTTCTCTGGATCATCCTGATGGGCTTCGGGGGCTACACGCTGGTGGAGAACTGGGAGAAATTTCGCGCCACCGCCTCCCAGGTGATTCTTCCGGAGAACTGGCTTTTCATGATCCTGACCTTTGGCGTTCTGAAGGTGATCCACGAGATCGGCCACGGTGTGGCCACGCGAAAGTTCGGTGGTGTCGTGCCCGAGTGGGGCATCCAGCTCCTGCTCTTCGTCACCCCCCTCACTTTTGTCGACGCCTCGGCCAGTTGGCGTTTCACCCGACGCACGCAACGCCTCGCGGTCACCGCGGCGGGCATGTACGTGGAGCTGGCCATCGCCGCGGCGGCAGTGCTCGTCTGGGTGAACCACCAGGGAACTTTCCTCGGCACTCTCGCCTACAACGCCATCATCGCCGCTTCGCTGATCACCATCCTCTTCAACGCGAACCCCCTGATGCGTTTTGACGGTTATTACCTGCTGAGCGACCTTCTCAATATCCCCAACCTGGGCCAGCGCGGCCAGGCGGTGGTGAGCTGGTTCTACCACCGCTGGATCATCGGGATGAAAAAAGTCTCTTTCCCCGCCCAGGCGAAGCAGGCGCCGGTGATCATCGGCACCTATGGCTTCCTCGCCCTGGCGTGGCGGGTCGTCATCTGGGTGGGCATCATGATCATCCTGTCCCTCTTCGCCAGGGGCGCCGGACTCTTTCTCGTCGGGCTCATGGTCGGGGCGATGCTTCTCGGCATGCTCTCCAAGTTCGTCAAGCTGCTGCGCAAGGGCCATGGCGGGGTTCGCCCGAATCCCTTCGCCGTCGTCTTCCGCCTCGCCGGCATCGCCGGAGCGATCGGGGCGGTTCTCTACTTCGTTCAGTTTCAGCCCTACACCCGGGCCGTCGCCGTGGTCACCTATCCCGGCCGCACGGTGCTCCGCACCGAGATCGAGGGTTTCGTCGCGGAGGTCTTTGTGCGCAACGGTCAACTCGTCGAACAGGGTGCGCGACTGGCTCGCTTGAGCAATCCGGTCAAGGAGACCGAGCTGGGCAAGGCGCGGCTCGACGTCACCGCCTCCCGCCTGCGTGTCGCCGATTACCTGGAGAAAAAACAGATGGCCGCCTACCAGGCGGAACTGGAGAACCTGCGGGGCCTGGAGGCACGCTACCGGGTGGCTCTGGATCGCGTCGAGGCCCTGGATGTGGTGGCACCGGTGGCGGGTCGCGTCTTTCTCCGGCGCCCGGAGATGTTGCCAGGCCGTTTTCTCGAACCCGGGCGGGAGATCCTTTCGGTGATCCCGGAGGAGGATCCGGAGCTGGTTGTCTCGGCAAACCAGCGGGCCGTGGACGCCTTCGAGGCCGCCCGGTCGCGGGAGCTTCAGGTGCGTATCGCCGGCCGCTTAGGCCAGCCCATTCCCGCCCGGATGCAGCGTCTGGAGCAGACCGCCACCATCGCGGTTCCCCACCCCGCCCTGGCCTCGGTCAACGGCGGTCCCCTGCCGGTGCGACAGACCTCCACGCCGGAGAGCGATCGGTCGAAGGGACTGGCCCGGACGCTCGCCCCCGCGGGAGAAGAGATGGCCCATTTCGTCGGTCTGTCCCTGGAGGACGACGACGTCACCCAGCTGGAATTTCCCAAGGCCCGTCTGACCGGTTACGCCTCGATCTCCGGCGGCCCCCAGCCTCCCCTGCGCGAGGGGGAGTGGGGAATGGCCAAACTCTACGAGGCCGAAAAGACGCGTCTGGGAACCTGGGTTTACCAGGGGCTGTCGCGATGGTTCCTTGCCAAATGGGAGCAGGCCACACAAGTTTAACCGGAGTCGTTGCGTTTCGCCGTGAAGTGGTGCTTGGTCATTCTGCTTTCCGTTTCCCTGGTCCGCCCTGCCAGCGGTTTCAACGAGGAGGCGGCGCTGGATCAGTGGGCGCGGGCCTACCTCCGACTGCAGACAGGAAACCAGCTCAGGGACGCCGGAGCGCCCCAACTCGCTCTCACAGGGTTCGTGGAGGCCCTGGGACTCTTCGAGAAACTCGCCGTCGAGTATCCGGGATACGAGACCGATGTGGTGCAGTATCGGATTCGGGCTCTGCGCCGTGAGATCGCCGGGATCGAGGAGGCCCTCTCCGAAGACGATGCCCGGCTCTCGGACCGTTTTGCCGCTTTCCTGGCACAGGTCGAACAGGCGGACGAGGAGCGCTACTCGGGCGACCGAAAAAAAGCCCTGGAAACCATGCGGACCGCCTTGGGGGAGCTGGACGGCATCGTCGCCGCCGACCCCGGAACGCTGGCTCCGGCGGTCGAGCGCCACCGGGTCCGTCTCACCGACAGCATCGACTGGCTGGACCGTCTCCTCAACCGGTCCCCCGCCCCCGCGGGCCGGATGCGCGCATCCCCGTTGCGCATGCTCGGAACCACCGAATTCATCCGACGGGAGGACCTGCCTTCGTCCCCGGGAATGGTCGCCTCGGCCAAGAGTCTGTTCCCCGGGCGGTGATGCGGCCAGGGGATGCCACCCGGTGGGAAAAAAATCGGTGGGGCCAAAAAAGGTGTAACCGAGGGAGGCTTTGGTCGGTTTCGTCCCATGAACCGCGATCGGTCTCTTCAACCCCGACAATACGAACCCCTAGCGACATCCCAATAATCCAACACACCAATGAAAGCCCAACTTCTACCCGTTCTCGCCGCCCTGATCTCCTGGGGCCCTCTTCACGCAGAAGGCGCCCCGAACTCTTCCGGACAAGGCGCTATCCTGGCGGCGATCGACGAAATCCTGACGGCCGCCGACACCAACCAGGATGGACTGTACTCTGAGGAAGAAATTATCGGACTGCTCGAAACGCTCCAGGCGCGCCGCGCGGAGGCCGGCATAGCGGCGCCCCAGAACCCTCGCGGCCAGCGGGATGCCGCCCCTCCATCGCCGGAAGAGGCCGCGGCTCGAATCATGAGCCGGATGGATCGCGATCGCGACGGGCTCTTGAGTCCGCCTCAGATCGAATTTGTGCTCGAAAAAATCGCGAAACGAGGTCTCTGATGGCGAAAGGTCGGACCAGCGCAAGCCTGCGACTTCCCGGACTGCCAGCGAGTCTCTGTCTGCCGGCGCTGGGTCCGATGCCGTCGCATTACCTGCTTGACCGCCCACCTCTTCGCGTCGAAGCGGAGAGGCGGGCGGCATCTGGCCGCCACTTCATTTTCTCGATGGTCCCGCAGAGTTCCCCATCCGACGACAGAGATATCGCCGTCATCGAGCGAATTCAGGCGGGCGATACCGAAGCCTTCGAGTCCCTGGTGATGGAATATCAGTCATTGGTCACCGGATTGCTCTACCGCTTCGCTCCCAGTCGAACCGACCTGGAGGATCTGGTTCAGGAGGCATTTTTGCGGGTCTGGAAGGGCATCCCGGGTTGGAGACCCGACCGCCCCTTCGTGCACTGGTTGAAGCGGGTCACCGTGAGAACGGGCCTCGATTTCTGCAGCCGACAGCGTCGGTCCCCCCTCGCTCGAAGCGAAACGGGAATGGAGTCTCTCGATCATCTGGCCTCCCCCGACTCGACGGAAGAGGATCCGCGCGAATCGCTGGAGGAGGCCCGGCATCTCCTCTCCTATCTCCCTCCCCAGGACCGGGCTCTCCTGACCCTGCTTTACCTCAACGAAATGCCTCTGGCGGAGGTCGCCGACCACTTTGGCTGGAGCATGGCAAACGCCAAGGTGAAGGCGTTTCGAGCCCGCAATCGATTGCGCAAAACACTGAAGACCCATGGATATGAATTCGAGTGATCCGAAAAAGGACAAATCGTGGACGGAACTGGTGCGCCGGGCAAGGGCCTCGCATCCTCCCGCCGACATGGACATCCTGCCCCGACTGAGGAGAACCCTCGAGGAGGAGTCGGGACGGAGGGAACCCCGGTTCCAAGAACCCCCAGGCACCCATTGGTTGGAGGAAATCGGCGGGCTATTCGAGGTGCGGTGGATGAAACCGGCGTTCGGTTTGTTTGCCTGCGGCATTCTCCTCCTCGGTTGGCAGGCCAGCCGGGACTGGCCGGAATTGACCGTCGTCTGGGGTCTTCAGATCCCCGGTCTCACCCTTCCTCTCTGATTCCGCCATGAAACATTCATCGAACTCGAAAGCCTTTCCCCTTCGCGCCATCGGTGCCCTGAGCGCCATGTTTCTCCTCGGGGCGATCGGGGGGGGCGGCACCGTGGTGATCGTGTTGAAACAGTCGCTGCAGTCGGCCATCACCAGCGATGAAACCTCCCTGCCCGCGACACAGGCGATGGGCCGGATCGCAAGCCTGCTCAAAAAGGAGCTCGATCTGACCCCCGATGAGCAGGAGGCCGTGGCCGAGGAACTGCAGATTTTCCAGGATCGCATCATCGACGTTCGCTCCGGATTGCTCGAGGAGATCCGCTCCGAGGTGAACCGAAGCCTGGACCGCGCCGAATCGCGGCTTCCCGAGAGCAAACACCAGGCCCTCCGAGAGGTGGTTCGCCAACGCATGGAACCCTGGGGGTTCTACGCGGCTGACGGGGAGGAGTGAGGTTTTTTGCATCGGCAAGCCGGGCCGCTCCGGCGTTATCTCACCGCATGCAAACTCTTTCCCAAAGCCCGCTGGAGTTCGACCGCAGGGTTGGCGCCGTCGAATTCGAAACCATCACCTTCGGGCTCGGTTGATTCTGGCATCCCGATTCCCAGTTTGGGAAGATTCCTGGTGTCATCAGAACGCGGGTTGGTTACACCGGGGGCACCTCGGCATCGCCGACCTATCGCCGGATGGGCGATCACACCGAAGCGGTGGCGGTGGATTTTGATCCCGAGCGGATCTCGTATCGCCAACTGCTCGATCTCTTCTGGGAGAGTCACGATCCCCGCCGAAGTTTCGGGGGACGACAGTATCGTCACGCCATCTGGTATCATTCCGAGGAGCAGCGGGCGGAGATCGAGGAGGCAAGAGGCGGGGTGGCGCGGCTGTTCGGGATCGGTGAAGCGACCCTGGCGACCGCAGTGAAGGCTGCCGGCCCTTTCACCTATGCCGAGGGCTACCATCAGAAATACCTCCTTCGGAGTCAACGGGGTGTGATCGACCAGCTCGAGGGGCTGTTTGCGGATCCCATCGCCTTCACCGACTCGACCGTGACGACACGTCTCAACGGCTGGTTCGGCGAAGGCTTCAACGGCCCCCGCGAGGCCCTCCTGGCTCAGCTTGCGGAGTTCGGCCTGCCCGACGAGTTGGAACGTCGCATCGCCAAGTCGCTATGAAAATGGCGAGCGAGACGCTCCCAAAAGTCGATCGAATCCTTCTGCCTGGCGGACGTTTGAGCAGCGCCGCCGTCTACGCTCAGTCGTTCTTTGAATCTCTCAACTCCCAAGCGACTGCTCCACCTGAAATCAAGATGGCACCTACAAGCAGAAGCTGTCGTGCCATGGCTTGTTGATCATTGATTACCTGATTGCATTGCGCTGAACTGAGTTTGGTTTTCTCACCGGTCTGTC
>CAZLUZ010000063.1:0-23992 GCA_964562825.1 uncultured Akkermansia sp. | reverse complement strand
GTCCGGTCCGGTGACGGCGGCGTCTAGCCCCCTCCCCCGCCCGAACAAAGACTTGATTCGCCCGCAAGTCTCTTTCAAGATTCTTTCTCAACCTGCCCCAATCTGCCTGCCCCAATCTGCCTCATGAAACCGGCTTTCCCGCTCATCGCCGTCGCCCTCCTCTGTCATCTCCCGGTCGAACTCCACTCCCAGGGCCTCTTTTCCCGACTCCGGGGAAACACCGCCCCGGAGAGGGTGCTCTCCAGCGAGGAAATGGCCTCCCGGGAAAACCAGGCCCTCGCCTCCTTCGAGAAAGCCCAGGGCTACGAGCAGTCCGGCCGGCTCCGCGCCGCACGCGATCTGTATCGCGAGATCGCCAAGCTCTACCCCAACACCCGGATCGGCGCGGAAGCGCAGTTCCGCCTCGCCCAAGTGCGCGAGCGGGAGGGCGACCAGACCAAGGCCTACGAGGAATACCGCACCCTGATCAACACCTACCGTCAGAGTCCTCACTTCCAGACCGCCATCGAGCGCCAGTTCGTCATCGCCCAGGACCTGAAGAATTCGGACAAACGGGGCTTCTTCGGAATCGGTGCGCCGGTCCAGCCATCTGACCTGAAGGAAATGTTCGAAGAGATCGCCGAGGCCGCACCCTACTCCGAGTACGCCCCGCGCTCCCTCATGGCCATCGGCGAACTGAACGTCCGCGATAACCTGCGCCAGGATGCCATCCGCAGCTACCAGGCCGTGGTGGACAACTACCGCAACACCTCCTTCGCCAGCGACGCCCAGTACGAGATTTACAAGCTCCGGGGTGTCGCCGCCGCCCAGTCGAACAGCCCCTCCCAGGATCGGGCCCAGGTCGACGCCGGTCTCGATTTCGTCGCGCAGAATCCCAACGACACCCGGGCCGAAGAGGTCAAGGAGGGACTGGAGAAAATCGAGGCCCGCACCCTGGAAAAGATGTTCAAAACGGGTCAGTTCTACGAGGAAAAAGAGCAGTATGACTCCGCTGCCGTCTATTACCGCGAAATTCTGAAAAAGCCCAACTCCGTTCACTACGCCGAGGCCGCCCGGCGCATGGAAAAGATCCGACGAATCCAGGCCGGCGAGGAGATCGAGGAGAGGGCGAACCGTTTCGGCGCGCTGCCCGCCCTGCCCAAGATCGAGCGCCCCAGATTTCTCATCGGCGGAGACGACGACGTCGAGCCACTCCCCGCCTCCGATGCTCCCGAGTCCGGCGATCTCCCGGCCGAGGAACCCGTCCCTCTCCCGGAGTGACCGCTCTGACAGGCCGGGACCGTCGCATCGCATTTTCGGGTAGTGATCACTTGAATTTTGCGCTGCAGACGATTACAGGGTAGAAAGCGGAAGTCCCTTCCGACGCCAATCTCCATGAACAAGCTCGTCGCCCCGGCCCTCGCCCTTGTCGCCATCGCCCTCGTGATGGCGGGTTGCGCGGGTTACCAACTCGGAGCGGTCAAGCCATCGAGCCTCGCCGGAGTCGACCGACTTTTCATTCCGCCGTTCAAGAACGACACGCTGGAACCGCGGGTGTCCAGCCTGGTGACCAACGCCGTGATCAAGCAGATCCAGCTCGATGGCACCTATCGGGTGACGGGCCGCAACGAGGCCGACGCCATCCTGAGGGGACGCATCCAGAGGATCCGGAAATTCCAGCTGCGCAGCTTTCGCGACGACACCCTGCGCTCCCAGGAACTCGGTCTCTACCTCTACATCGACTGGTTCCTCGAGGACCCGCGGACCGGCGAACGGATCACGGTGAAGCTCGATGAGGAGTTTGCCGACGGGGAAAAGGAAGTCCGCTACGGAGACGAGGTTTTCCGGCCCCAGATGGGGGTGGTCGTCGGCGACACCATCCAGTTCGTCGACCCGAGCTTTCAGGTGGGCGAACGCAACGCGATCGCCGTGGCCGCCGAAGACGCCGCGAAGAAACTGGTCTACCAACTCAGCCAGGGTTGGTGATCCGATCATGGACCTCGAGCCTTCGGGCGGGCTGGTGCAGCTGGTCGCCGGACCCATCGGGAATCTGGGAGATATCACCTACCGGGCGGTGGAAGCCCTGAGGCGGGCGGACCTGATCGCCTGCGAAGACACTCGCCATTCCCAGCGACTTCTGGCTCACTACGAGATCGCGGGCAAACCTCTGGTGGCCCTGCACGAGCACAACGAGGCCCGTCAGGCGGAGGAGCTGGCCGAACGCGTCGCCCAACGGGGCGAAAGGCTCGCCTTCCTCTCCGACGCGGGCAGCCCGGCAATTTCCGATCCGGGATTCCGGCTGGTGCGATCCGCCATCGCCCGAGGGATCACCGTCGAGGTTCTGCCGGGGCCGTCGGCCGTTCTCACCGGTCTTATCGGCTCCGGCCTGGCCACCGACCGGTTCGATTTTGGCGGTTTTCTCCCCGTGAAGGCGGGCAAGCGGGAAAAAGCCCTCGACGCCGCGCTCGGCGCGGAGGGCACTTCCATCTTCTTCGAATCGCCCCATCGAATTCGCAAGACGCTCGCCGCGATCGATGCCCTCGCGCCGGATCGCCCCGTCTGCGTGGCCCGCGAGCTGACCAAGAAGTTTGAGACCTACCACCGGGGGACGGCCGCGGAGATTCTGGCCGACTGGGGCGAGGCTGCGGTGAAGGGCGAGATCACCCTCCTCGTCGAGGGGTTGACCCGGGCCTCGCGGAAACGCGAGCGGGAGGCGGTGACATGAGCGAGTTTCGCGACGGCAAGATTCCCGATCGCGAACCGCGCAATGCCGCCGAGCTCGGTGCGGTGATCGTGGTCGCTCTCTTTTTCGGCGGCATGATCCTGGCGGCGTTGCTGCAGGATTTCACGATCTACAAGCTGAGTGTCCCTTTTTTCCTCATCTCCTGGGTTGTCCTGCTGGTGCTCCACGAGTCTGGGCACGCGCTGGTGGCATTGGCTCTGGGTTGGTCGGTGGACAAGGTCTGTATCGGCTCGGGTCGACGCGTCGCGACCCTGTGGATCGGCGGGATGCCGGTTGAATTCCGCGCCATCCCCCTGTCGGGATTCGCCTTGCCCCGTCCCCAGGATATGGACCGGCCCCGGACGAAACAGTTTCTGATCTACGCGGCCGGCCCCGGGATCGAACTTCTCTCCGTCCTTCTCATCCTCGCGCTGGCGGGATCCGACACGCTGTTCAATCTGCGCCCGGACCTGTTCCGCATCGGACTGCAAAGCTTCTGCGTGGCCGCCGTGTTCGGCGCGGTGACGAATCTGATCCCTCTCTACCACCAGATCGACGGCGGGCGGGCCTGGTCCGACGGACTGGGAATGATTCTGAGCTGGCGGCTTCCCGACCGCTATTTTCGGGAAAGGATCGACGAACGACCGCCCGACGATGAATCGAACCTGCCGCATTGAACGCGCCGTGGATAAACGTATCCGTCGCCTGGTGGGCCCCGTAGGTTTTTCTTTCCATTTTAGCGAAGCCCTGTTTGTTCTCTCCCCTCATGTCGATCTGGAAACACGCCCATCCCTGGCTCGAGAAGCTGACCGCCTACGATCCCGGTAAACCGATCGAGGAAACCGCGCGAGAACTGGGTCTCGATCCTCGCGACATCATCAAGCTCGCCTCCAACGAGAATCCGCTCGGCCCGTCGCCCATGGCGGTGGAAGCCATCCGCGAGGCGGCGGGAAAGGCTCACCTCTACCCCGACGGAGGAGGTTACCAGCTGCGTACTGCCATCGCGGAGCGCTTCGGGCTGGCGCGGGAGAACATCATCCTGGGCAATGGCTCGAACGAGATCATCGAACTCATCGGCCATGGATTTCTCCGGCCGGGCGACAATGTCATCGCGGCCGAACACGCCTTCGTCGTCTACCGGCTCATGGCCACTCTCTTCGGGGCGGAAACCATCGAGGTGCCCGACCCCGGCTTCGTCCACGATCTCGACGCCATGCTGGAGGCAATCACGCCGCAGACGAGAAAGCTGTTCATCGCCAATCCCAACAACCCCACCGGCACGATGGTGGGAGAGGAGGCGATTGCCCGTTTCATGGACCGGGTCCCCGACCATGTCATGGTGATCTTCGACGAGGCCTACTACGAATTTCTCGAGGAGCCGCCGGACACCCTGCGCTACGTGCGCGAGGGCCGCAACGTGGTGGTGATGCGCACCTTCTCCAAGATTCAGGGCCTGGCCGCGCTGCGCATCGGGTACGGTATCACCACGCCGGAGATCGCCACCGTCCTGCAGAAGTGCCGTCAGCCCTTCAACGCCAATGCCATCGCCCAGGCGGGTGCGCTGGCCGGATTGCTCGACGAGGAGCACCAGGAGCGCACCCGTGAGGTCAACCGGCAAGGGCTCGCCATCTACGAGGACGCCTTTCGCGAGATGGGACTGGAGTTTGTGCCCAGCGTGGCAAATTTCGTCCTCGTGCGGGTGGGCGATGGAGATGCGGTGTTTCGGCAGATGCTGGAGCGCGGGATCATCCTGCGGGCCATGCGAGGCTACAAACTGCCCGAGTGGATTCGCATCTCCGTGGGCACCCCGGAGCAATGCCGCCGCTGTGTCGAGGTGCTCGGGGAGGTTCTGGCGTCATGACGACACACGAGTGGCGGGGAAGCGCCGGCGAGAACGGGCGCACCTACTACCGGGCGAACCACCATGCGGGCCGCTGGAGTTTCCAGATGCGGGAGGCGGACGAGGACGCCTGGACCACCTACGAACCGGAGACGTTTCCCCTGGAAGCTCTCATCGAGTTTCGCGAGGTCCTCTGGAAGAAGGTGCAGCGGCGTCGGGTCCCGGAGAAACACATCGACGCCATCGATGCCCTGCTCCAGTCGAGGAGACCGACCGAAGATTGACGAAAGAATTCCGCTGTGGTCCCGCCGGAATCCTGGAGCCCTCACCGGTCGAACCGAGCCGCCTCGCGCCTCGCGTGACGGGTGAGTTGATCTGCCAGGGACGCGACGATGGGGTGGGAGATGCCTCCTTTCTCCATCTCATCCGCCACAGCCTCCGCTCCCGCGGCAATTTCCGTGGCGATTTCGTGGATGCGGCGAAACAGTCTCACCGGATCCATCCTCCACTCGGCGGCGGCTTTCTCCCAGGCCGATTCGCCGATCTCGCACAGCTTGTAGCGGTTTCCGATCTTCATGGCCAGGCGAGTCTTCCGCTCGTTGTAGAGGTGGGTGTAGGGGAAGAGACTGGCCACATCGTAGAGCGGTGCCAGGCGGACCTGGCCGCCCGGGGCGATGAGAAAGGAGTAGTTCTTCCCGTGGGCATCGGGCCCGGCGATGAGATAGTTCAGGATGAGCGCGTCGATGAAGCGGGCGCGGTCCTGCTGCGGGTTGGAGGAGTGTTCGCTGATGTGGGCGAGAATGTCGGCCGCACCGGGCCCGCCGTCTCGCTGGTACTTGTTCCGGGGATGACAGCCGAGAGACTGGCACATGTCCTCCTGGTGGATTCGTTTCACTCCCGATGGGGTGCGCAGCCGGTCGTAGCGCTCCACGGCGATCACGGTGCGGCTGCCCGCGGTGAGAACCTCGGAGCAGGCCGCGCGCATGCCGAGGTGTCGGGCGAGACGGAGACAGAAATGCTCGTTCTCGGTGTGCCCGGGATGCTCCGGCCCGCAGGGCTTCAGAATGTGTGTCGTGGGGATGTCGCCCGAAGGCACGCCCCAGGGACCGTCCGGTTCGTCGCGATAGAGGGCGATCTTCGGCTGCGCTCCCGCCAGACTGAACTGCCCCTCGGTATCGTCGAGCCGCGTGGCGCCGTGGTTGCGCATGAGCAGTTCGATGCGTTCGTTCAGCCCCTCCTCGTCGAGCCAGTCGACCCGGCCCCCGAGTCCGCCGCCGAGATGGCGGTCGACCCGGTCGGGAGACACGAACTGGATCGCCCCGGCGCAATCCTCGCCCACGTGAGCGAGGAGGAGGAAGGGATTTCCCGCCGACACCTGAAAACGCTTCGCCCACTCGTCGATGACGCCAGGATTGTCCGGCAACAGACCCACGATGAAAGCCTCGATCGCCTCGTGGGGATGATCGGACCCGGCGCTGAAAGGAAGGTTGAGGGAGAGAGGGAAGGCGTCCCGGCGGCGCAGCCAGTCGCTGTCGTAAGCTAGCCGGAGCCGATCGGTTTTCCGGTTCCAGGAAATTATCCCCACTGGATCGCCGCCGGTCAGGGCATGAAGGGTCTCAATCATCGGCGAGCAGCGCGTCGAGGTCGATGCCGCCTGCGGAGACGTCGGCCGGTTCGTCGTGAAGTCGGATGTCGAGCACCCGGAGCACCCGCAGAACCAAGCCGAGCTGAACCGTCGGTTTGCCCCCCTCGAACTGCGATACCCACAGCCGCGTCACCCCCGCCTCTTCGGCGAGACGTTGCTGACTCCAGCCGAGTGCTTTTCTCCGGCTCCGCGCCAGGGCGCCGAGGTCTCTCGGGGTTCGCAGTTGCATCCTCCCGTCAACTTATGATGAATGCGATCGAATACAAGAGATAAAATGTATGCGATCGGCTGCATTCGGATGACGGGATGCGATCGCATTCATTTCCGGGACTTCCCGCCGCGCGGGATGGCCCGGGCGATTGCCTAGCGGTTCATGATCCAGTCTCCGAAGCGTTTGAAGGCGTTGACCACGGGTTTCTCTTCCCTGCTTTCCTCCGCCGGGCGGAAGGCCTCCTCGCGGCGTTGACGATACCACTCCGAGGTTCGGGTAAAAATGTTGTCCATGGTATCGTGGCCCTTGCACCGTTCGGTTGGCCGGAGATCGGGTGGCACCAGCATCTGGTAGATGTGTTCTTCGGGCGTGCGACTGGTTGCTTCGAGCCCGCATTCCCGGCACAGGTAGACCAGCTCCGTGCCTTCGGGCGGCGCGATGGCCTCCCCCTGGTAGCCGGCCTCGTCCGCCGTCTGCATCACCCGGACCCACACGGGCAGGGCCAGGCTGCTGCCGGTGCCCTTGTACATGATCGTTTTCGGATTGTCCAACCCGATCCAGACGCCGGTGGTGATCTTGTCGGTGAACCCGACAAACCAAGCGTCCTTGTTGTCATTGGTCGTGCCGGTCTTTCCATAGGCGGGTGTGGTGTAGCCGTAGGTCGAGCGGGCCGACTGGCCGGTCCCCTCGTCCACCGCTTTGCCCAGGATGTCCGTGGTCATCCAGGCGACCGATTCGCGAAAGATCCTGTCGCCGCGAACCTGGTTCTTGAAGAGCACCTTGCCTGCGCTGTTCTCGATGCGGTCGATCAAGTAGGGCGCGAAATTCTTTCCCCCCGCGGCGAAAGTCGAGTAGGCGCTGGTCAGCGTCATGGGAGTGGATTCGAAGGCTCCGAGGTAACTGACCGGGGATTCGGGGATCTCACCGAAATAGAGGGCGTCAGTCAGTCCTTTCACGTTATCCATGCCGGCGATCTGACCCACCCGAACCGCCATGGTGTTGCGCGATTTGATTAGTCCCCAAGCAGCCGGTTTGTTCCCCTGGTAGGTGCCGTCGTAGTTGCGCGGGCTCCACACCCGGCCGTTGTCGGGAAACCGGATCGGCCCATCGTCCACGTAGGTGCCGGGCAGGAGTCCACGCCGGTCGAAGGCGACCGCGTAGATGAAGGGCTTGAAGGTGGAACGCACCTGGCGTCGCGCGAGGACGGCCCGGTTGAAGGGGCTTTCATTGAAACTGCGCCCCCCCACGTAGGCGAGAATTCCTCCGGTTTGGTTGTCGATACTGACGACCGCGCCCTGCACGTAGTCGGTGAACTGGAGGTCTTTGCCGGCATGGTCCGTCCGTTTCGGGTGCTGCCATCCCGAGCGTTGCTCCAGAGAGGAGAGATGCTCATCCAGCCCTTCCTCCGCGGCCCGCTGGAGGCGCGAGTCGATGGTACAGAAAACACGGAGTCCTCCGAGGCGGATGGCCTCCTCGTCCTCGAGGGAGTCGTCGAGGAAGTTGTGGACCTCGCGGAGCACGTAGCTGCCCGTAGAGAAGCGTTTCTCCGGCGGCCTCAGAACGATGGGCTCCGACCGGGCTCTTTAGGCCTCTTCCTCGGTGCTCAATTCCTAACCGACCATGCGGGCCAGCACCTAGTCGCGGACGTTCTTAGCCGACTCGACATCGCGAAAAGGATTGAGCAGACTGGGACCGCGGATCACCCCGGCGAGCATGGCGCCTTCCCCCAGGGTGAGGTCGGCGGCGGGTTTCATGAAGAATCCCTGGGCGGCCCGTTCGATGCCGTAGAGTCCGGAGCCGAAATAGATCCGGTTCATGTAGTACTCCAGGATCTGGTCTTTCTCCAACTTGCGTTCCAGGCGACGGGCCAGGGCGACCTCGCGAAGCTTGCGAAAGATGGACTTGTCGTGGAGACCGAAGGTGTTTCGGGCCAACTGCATGGTCAGGGTCGAGGCTCCCTGGTCCAGGCGGCCGGTCTTGAGGTTCACCAGGACGGCCCGGGCCACCCCGAAGTAGTCGACCCCGCCATGGCGATAAAATCGCATGTCCTCCCGTGCCAGCAGCGGCTTGATGAAATTCTGCGACACCCGGCTGACCGGAACGATCTGGCGGTTCTCTCCGTGACCGGAGACGTGGCCGAGCAACTGACCGTTGCGGTCGTAGACCAGAGTCCGCTCCGGCACATCTTTGAGCTTCTCCAGATCATACAGTTTGGCCTGCCCATGGAAATAGATGAGCCCCCCGAGAAAGGCGATGAAACCGAGGAGACCGAGGATGAGTCCGGGGACGACGACGAACTTCAGGATGAGCGGCTTCCGATCGGGCCGTCGCCGGCGGTTTCCTTTTCCCGGTTTCCGCTCCCGCGGTTGACGACCGGAATCCGGCGGATAGGCCCGGGGCGTCCCGTCGGAGGAGGGCTTTCTGTCAGGGTGCTTCGCGAGAAAGTCCCACCCCTTCGGCACGTCGTCGTCACTCATCTTCGCAGGCGTCTCTGGTACCTTAGACGAACTTCCCCCGAGTTCATCCGGTCTTTTCCGGGCGGGGAAATCTGTAACGTTCGGGTTCTCTGGTGTTTAGGGGATTTCTGCGCCGGCTCGCGGTGCGGAAAAAACGATGGAAGAAAAAGGTCGGGCGCGTTTTCTTTACCCGGCCTGGCCAGGCGTGAGATTCTTGCCGGGAACGTGATGACCGAGGAACGATCGCAACACCCCTGGTACCTGCTCGTCGTCGTCCTGCTCCTCGTCGGCATCGGGGCGGGCTTGCTCCTGCGGCAGCGCCTGAAGAACCCGGGAGCCGACCTGGTGCTCGCATCCGGGCAATCCGGGGGCATCTACGTCGAATTGGGGGCGGAGTTCGAGTCCCTCATCGAAAGCCAACTCCCCGCGTTGCGAATCGAGCATCGGCCCACCGAGGGCAGCAGGGAAAACGCCAGACTCGTCGAGGAGGGGGTGGCGCAACTCGCCCTGATCCAGAATGATATCCCCGCCTCCCGGGTCATCCGCGCCATCGCACCGATTCACCAGGACTACCTCCACTTCCTCGTGAGACGGGATTCGGGAATCCGCGGACTTCGGGACCTGAGGGGGCGGAGGTTCGTCACCGGTCTCCCGGGCAGCGGCTCCCGGCCCATCGTTCAGGCTCTGCTGGACTACTTCTCCATCCTGGGCAAGGCGGAGATCGTGCCCCTGTCGGTCGCCGAGGGAATCGCCGCCCTCGAGGCCGGCGAGGCCGATGCGCTCCTCCTCATGCTGGGCTTCCGCTCCCCGGCGGTCCTCGATCTGCTTCGCTATTCCGCGGAGGTGGAACTCCTCTCCCTGCCCGAAGCCGAGGTGGAGGCGCTGGATGGTTTCCGGCTCGTCTACCCCTGGTGCGAGATCCGCAGCCTGCCGCCCTTCGCCTATGGGGATCAGCCGGAAAAGGCCGTGGCGACGCTGTCCATCCAGACGATCCTGGTCACCCACGAGGAGGTCCCCGCCCGCGTCGTTCTGTCGATCACGGAAGAACTGTTCGCCCATCGCTCGGAGTTGGTTTACCGCCATCCCGCCACGGCCGAGATGACCGAGAGCTTTTCCCCATCGTCGGTGTCGTTTCCCCTGCACCCCGGGGCGAAACAGTATTTCAGCCGCACCGAGCCGGGCTTTCTGGTCCGCTACGCCGAGGCGGGAGCGTTTCTCCTTTCGCTGATGCTCGCGGGATACGGCCTTTTCCGCGCCGTGCGCAAGTGGCTGAGCCAGCGTCAGAAGGATCGGATCGACCGGTATTATCTCGAGATCGAGGGTTTTCTCCGCGAGTTGGAGGAACCCGCCGCGCTCTCCACCGGACGGGTCGCCGCCATCGCCCGCGAAATCCGCCACCTCCGGCACACCGCCTTCCGCCAACTCGCGGGAGAAAAACTGCTGCCGGACGCCTCTTTCCGCATCCTCCAGCACCTCCTCGAGCAGTGCGAGGCGAGGTTGCAGCGGGTCACGAATCGGAGGTAGACTCGCTCTCCCCCTCGGAAACCAGCGGTTTCTGGAAATGGTATCCCACGATGGCGAAGCCTTCGTTGAGGTAGAATTTGTGCGATCGCGCATTGGTCACATAGGCGTTGAGTTCGCAGGTGCGACAGCCGATCTCCCGGGCATAGCGGTAGATCCACGCCATCATCGCCCGCCCCGTGCCGCGGGATCGCTCGGACTCCAGGACGACGACGTTGTCCAATTCGATCTGTTTTCCGCAGTAGAACCGGGTGGTGATCCAGAAACCGCAGATTCCCACCAGGGCTTCCTCCCGAAACGCCCCGAGGCAGTGGTAGGGCTGATCCATCATCTCCCGGAGCCGACTCTCGAGGACACCGGGATCGGTGTCCGGATTGAGTTGGCGGACCAGGGGCAGGATGAGGGGCCATTCGTCTCTGGCGAGCAGGCGGAATTCCATGGTTGTCCCCATCCCCTTCACCCGGGTAGTTCGTTTCGGCAGGTATCTCTCGCCGCGATGGCCAAACCCGCGATCCGACCGGTCGACCACGCCGCCTGAAAGTTGAACCCGCCGGTCAGTCCGTCGATGTCCAGCACCTCTCCGGCGAAAAAAAGACCGGGTTGGAGCCGGCTCTCCATGGTGCGGAGGTCGACCTCCTTGAGCACGACGCCCCCGCAGGTGACAAATTCCTCCTTGTTCATGCTCTTGCCACCTACCTCGTAGTGGCCCCCGCCGATCTCACTGGCCAGGGTTTCGGCCTGGGAGCGGGACAGCTGGCTCCATCGGGTCTCCCCGGGAATGACGGAGTATTCGCAGAGTCTCGCCCAGAGGCGTTGGGGAAAGGGAAAAGGCGGTTTTCGGCGCACCAGCGATTTCGCCGCCTTGGACCTCCACCCGGCGAGGTCCGCCTCGATCGAGGAAACGCTCCGCCCTCCGGCCCAGTTCACCTCGATGGGAAAGCGGTAATCCCGCTCGCGGAGGCGTCTCGCACCCCGGGCCGATGCCTTGAGCACGGCTGGCCCGCTGAGACCCCAGTGGGTCACCAGGATGGGGCCGCTCTCCTCGATCCTCTCGTCCGGCAAGCGAACCACCCCCTCGCGCACGGCGATTCCGGCGAGGCCCTCCAGCCGCGCATCGTCGATGTGGAAAGTGAAGAGGGATGGTGCCGCCTCCTTTACCGTGTGCCCGAAGGCTGCGGCCAAGCGGGTGCCCGCCCCGTTGCGGATGCCGCCAGTGGCGACGAGCACGTGCCTCGCCCGAAGCGGTTCGCCGGGGACGACCTCGATCGCGAATCCTCCGCCCGCCAGCGCCACGATCCGCTCCACCCCCGCACGGCACCGGACCTCCACGCCCCGGTCCTCCGCGGATCGCAGGAGGCAATCGATCACGGTCTGAGAGCGGTCGGTCACGGGGAACATCCGCCCGTCGCTCTCTGTCTTCAGAGCTACTCCCCGGGTCTCCATCCAGTCGATCATGTCGGCGGCGTTCCACCGGTGGAGCAGGCCCGGCATGGCTTTCTCTCCCCGCGGGTAACGCCGGGCAAACTCGACCGGATCGTGACAGTCGTGGGTGACGTTGCAGCGTCCTCCCCCCGAGATGCGGACCTTTTGCAACACCTCGGGCCCTTTTTCCAAAATGAGGATCCGCATCGGAGTCTCCGCGGACTCCGCACAGGAGATGGCACCGAAAAAGCCGGCGGCGCCTCCGCCGATCACGGCGAGGTCGAAGGGGGTGGCGGGAGGGGTTTTCACGGTGCTTCGGGCTCCGGGGGATGCGGCGTTTGCGGGGGGGGCGATCGTCCGGTTCCCATTCTCCGGCCACACCGGTCACGACGCCAGCCCGAATCCGGGCGGGGTTTCAGCGGCTGGAACCCGGCTCCATCACCACGATCCGGTCGGGTTCGAGTTGCTCGGGCAGTCCGTGGGTGACGAGCACGATGCCGACGCCTTCGCGTCTCGCCGTGGCCAGGGAGTTGATCAGGTCGTTGCTGGATTCTTCGTCGAGCGCGGCGAAAGGTTCGTCCAGCATGAGGAAGGGGCGGCCGCTCACGAGGGCCCGGCAGAAGGCGAGTCGATACTGCTGCCCCACGCTCAGGTTTCGCCCCCGGTCCGCCAGCACCGCGTCGAGCCCGCCCCGCCGGCCCACGACTCCGGCCAGTCCCACCGAGGCGATAGCCGCCTCCAGCTCCCCGTCGTCGGCGTCGTCTCGACCGAGCCGGATGTTTTCGCGGATGGACCCCACGAAGAGGTAGGGCTGCTGCTCCACGAAGGCGCAGAGGCTCCGCGGAATCAGGGGCACCTCTTCCTCCCTTCCCTCCGCCGTGCGGAGAAAGAGCCGGCCTCCGGAGGGCGAGCGCAGCCCCGAGAGCACCTCCAGGACCGTGGATTTCCCGCTCCCGGAAGGCCCCATCAGGGCGACGAGTTCCCCGCACGACACCCGGAAGTCAAAACCCGATACCACGGGCGGATCCTCGCCATACCGGATCTCGATGCCGCGTGTCTCGATGGACCGGGCACCGATGGTGCCCTTGACCTCGGGATTCAGGTCGATCCTGCCGTTCTCGTCATAGAGCAGCGAGGCGAGGCGGCCTCCCTCGATGAAAAATCGATTCCAGTCGTACGCCGCGGCGACCAGGCCCTTGGCTGCGTTGAGAAAGAGATTGATGTAGAACGGGTAGACCAGGACGTCGCCCGCGGTCAGCGAGGTGCCCTCCATGCGGTAGGCCACCAGGGTGAGGATGCCGGTGATCACGATCTGAGCCGCCATCTCGTTCATCCCCATGAGCCCGGCCATGATGCGGATGATCCGCATGCCCACGCGCTTCAGCGTGTCCAACTGGCGCCAGAGATTCGCTCTGACCACCGGCTCCCCCAGGTAACTCCGGATGGTGCGCAGGCCCTCGAAGGCCTCGATGATGGACTGAAAGATCCGGCCCTCGATTTCCCGGGCCTCACTGAGCACCGGGGCCATCTTGCGTTGGGCAAACACATTGAGCCACCCGAGCAGGGCCGCCGCGACCAGCGGAAGGATCGCCACCCAGCCACTGGCGAAGGCGAAGAGAACGGCCGATCCGAGCAGGATGGTCGCGTTCCGGATTTGTTCGGGGAGCGAGTCGGAGAGGAATTCCTCGCAGTTGCGCAGATCCCCGGTCATCCGGGTCATCCAGTCGCCCCGCTGCGCCGAGTCAATGTTCTCCAGGCCGGCGCTCAGGAGACTGGCCATGGCGTCGCTGCGCAGGCTCACACTGATCTGAAGGCGGAGCCATTCCGCGAGCACCCCGCCGAGAAAAATCCCGATCCAGAGACAGATCGCGGTCAGGACTCCGAAGAGGGCCAACTGCCGAAGAAACGCCTCGGCCTCGATCTCGGAAAAGCGGGTCACGTTCTCGGTGAAAAACTTGAGAACCCACGGGGGCAGCAGGAAAACCGAGGCGAGCAGGGCCGATGCCGGAATCCACAAATGATACCGCCAGCCCAGTCTGCGGGTGGATTCGCGGAGCAGGCGGAAGCTCTCCGCACGATAGCGATGGGGCGATGGACCGGGCGCCAACGGATCAAGGGCCGATTCTTTCATGGAAAATGAATGTTTTTTTGCATAGCCGGATCTGGCGCCCGTCTCCCCTCTACGGGCCGACTGTTCGATCCGTTTTTCCGACTGCTCCTACCATGAAAACTCCGCCGCTTTCCGCAAGAGTCCAGACAGTTCGCCGCAAGCTTTACCTGACCACGCCGATCCCTGTCCGAGTGGCCCGGGTGCGACAGGAATTCCGGCTGCGGGCTCCCCGAAGAAGCGACGGCTCCGATATCTCTTCCACCGCATAACCGACAACACACACCCACAAGCGACCCCAGATGACCACGACCACAGCACCCCGCGCCGAAACGATCGCCCCCAGCGTTCCCCAACTCGATCAGGCCCGTCCTCTCTCCCTCGGGCTTCTCGTGATTCAGCCGAGTCCGTTCTGCAATATCAACTGCGATTACTGCTATCTCCCGGACCGCGGAGACAAACGCCGCATGGAATTCTCGGTCCTGGAGAAGGTCATGGAGCGGGTCTTCGAAAGCGGCCTGGTCCAGCACCCGTTTACCATCCTCTGGCACGCCGGGGAGCCTCTCGCAGTCCCGGTTACGTGGTACGAACAGGCCTTCGCAATCATCAACCGCTTCCCCGGGGCAAAGGAAAACATCCAGCACAATTTCCAGTCCAACGGCACCCTGATCAACGACGCCTGGTGCGAGTTCATCAAAAAACACGAGGTGGAGATCGGTCTCAGCATCGACGGTCCGGCCTTCATCCACGATCACCACCGCAAGACGCGGAAGGGCGAGGGTACCCACGAGAAGGCCATGCGCGGGCTCGCCCGCTTGCGCGATCACGACATCAAGTTCGGCGTCGTCTCGGTGGTCTCCAACGAGTCGCTCGACCACGCCGACGCCATCTACGATTTCTACCGCGAACACCAGATCGGTGGTGTCGGTCTCAACATCGAAGAGGTCGAGGGCGCCCATGAGAAATCGTCACTCGAGGTCCAGGAGGGCGAAGGCAAGATCCGCGATTTCCTCAAGCGGATGTTCCTGCGCAACAAAGCGGACGGGTTCCCCATCCATTTCCGCGAGTTCGAAACCGCGCGGGAAAACATCATGCAACCCGAGATCAATCTCCACCCCGACGGCAGCTACGCCAACCTGGAGGTGGAGCCGCTCAGCATGATCAACGTCGACTGCTTCGGCAATTTCTCCAGTTTTTCCCCCGAACTGCTCGGCCAGCCCACCGAAAAGTATGGCTCCTTTTCCTTCGGCAACGTGCTCCGGAACCAGCTCTTCGACGCCACGACCAACGAGGCCTTCCAGCGCGTGCTGGCCGATATCGAGGAGGGCAACCGGAAGTGTGCCGAGACTTGCCAGTTCTACGAATTCTGCGGCGGTGCCTCGCCCTCGAACAAATACTACGAGAACGGCACCTTCGCATCGGCGGAGACGATGCACTGCCGATCCATGATCCAGATGCCGCTGGAGATCGTGCTCGAAAATTTCGAGAGCGAACTCGGCCTGATTCCCACCGCGGAGCACTGACGCCCCGCCCGTTCCCTTTCCGGCGCGTCGCGGCGCTCTCCCCTGGGGAGTTTCGGGGCGGAGCCGATTCACATGAGAAAACCTACAAAGTAAAACCTAGAAAAAACCATGGCTATACTCAGAAGCACAGACGGGAAGTTCTACGACATTCCCGACGACCAACTCGAGGACAAGCTTGTCCCCGGCAACGAGGTCAAAGCGAAACTCGAAACCGTCCAGCCGGCCAAAGCCGATGACGGTGAACTCACCGCCAACGGCTGGCGCTGGCGCAACTGCTTCAGCAACTGCTGGAGACGCAATTGCTGGCGCAACTGCTATTGATCGATGATGTGAATCATTGACGGGTGACCCTGCTGTCAGTTGTGAAAGGCATGGCAGCAGGGGCCACCTCCGCCGGCGAAACCTGGCTCATCCGCTACCGAATGCAACCCGGCGTCACCTGCGCCAGAAAACGTACGATTCCCGCCACCGATCTCTTATGAAAACTTACGACAACCACCACGCCAAGCCCTTTGGGGTGGGCCTCGCCTATCGCTACCCCATTCACGAGGACATCAAATCCCATCGCGACGAGATCGATCTGCTCGAGATCTCGACCGAGGACTACATCGTGCGCGAGCGTCGCATCCACGGCGATCCCTACGAGGAGAAACTGGAGGAAGCGCTCGATCTTTTCCCCTGCGTCGCTCACGGGCTGAGCCTGTCGATAGGCACGGTGGCCCCCCTCAACCAAAACTACCTGCACGCCACGCGGGAATTTCTCGAAAAGCACGAGCTCACTGTGTTTTCCGAACACTGCGCCTTCCACAGCGTGGACGGCAACGACCTGACCATGTTTCTCCCCCTCCCTTTCGAGGAGGATTCGGTTCGCTGGATCAAGCAGAACTACTACGCGGTGCGGCGCTATCTCGAGCGTCCTTTCGCTCTGGAGAACGTGACCTACCACTTTCCCGTTCCCCGGGGCTCGCTGAGCGAGGCCCAGTTTCTCCGCCGGCTGACCGAGGAGACCGATGGCACGCTGCTGCTCGACATCACCAACGTCTTCAACAACGCCCAGAATCACGGCTACGATCCGATCGAGTTTTTCGACACGATCCCCATGGAGCGAGTCTCCCAGATGCACCTCGCCGGCGGGCACCTCACCGAGGAAGGAACCTGGGAGGACAGCCACAGCCGACCGGTGATGGAGCCGGTCTGGCCCCTCTTTGCCGAGGCGGTCAAGCGGGCGGTGAACTGCGAGATCGTGATCCTCGAGCGCGACAGCAAGATGAAACCCTTCGACAGCGTCCTCGACGACGTCCGGCGGGCGCGGGAGCTCTTTTACCAGATTCGGCCGGAGCAACCCGTCGCGGCGCCGCGGGAGGAATTCCGCGATGCCCCCGTCGAGCCCGAGCCCGAGCCCGAGCCCGATGACCCCGACTTCGACAATCTCCGCTCCTTCCAGCGCACCCTCATGGCGAGGATCACCAGCGCGGAGTTCCGGGAGTTCTTCGACGCCAATCCGACCGCGGCCTCGGACGAGTTCGACCTGACCGACCCGGCATGGGTGACCCGGCTCCGGGAGTGCGATCGCGGTCAGATTGAAAAACTGGGACAATCCTGGGCTGCCATTCAGCGGGAGAATGACATGATCGAGGAGGAATACCGGAAAAAGGAATGGCAGGCCTGGGCGTCGCAGATCGCCCGCGAGGAAGCCGCCTCTCAGGGCTGAAGCCCGGGGTGATGCCCATCATGACCGAGGAGGAACTGTCGCGATTCGCCCGTGCCCTCGGCTCCGGCACGGGCCGAGGAGTCCGGGTGGGCATCATCGATACCGGGATCACCGATCACCCCGCTTTCCGGGGGCGGGTGCGAGAGCACTACCGCGTCGTCGATCGGAATCGGAAGGTGCACATCCGGCGGGTGCGCCGGGTCAGGGACGACCTGAGCCACGGGACGGCCTGCGCCGACATCATCCTGCGCCACGCTCCCGAGGTGACCCTCTGTGACGTGCAGGTGATGCACTTCCGCGAGCACAACTCCCGCCACAAACTGGCCGCGGCGATCAAGTTCGCCGCCCTCCAGGGGTGGGATGTGCTCAACATCTGCGTCGGAACCCAGGTCGATTTCGACCGGCTCCGGGATGCCACCCGCATGGCGCTCGAGGCGGGGATGATTCTGCTCTCCGCCACCGATAACCACGAGGAGCACATCGGCTTCCCCGCGGCCTATCCCGGCGTGATCTCGGTCGACCTCGATTACCTCGATGATCCCCTCGACTTTCGTCCGGGAGAGAGGTCGGATTTGGTCGGTCACGGCATCTACGTGGAAGCCCGCAACGCTGCGGGAGCGCTGGAGGCCTTCACCGGCAGCAGTTTCGCCTGCCCCCATATTGCGGCTCTGGCGGCGCGGGCTCGGGAGACTTTTCCCCAAATGGATTCAGTCAGCTTCGGGCAAAGCCTCCATCGTGTCGCGGCGATGCGGGCGGGAGGCGCCCCGTGCTCCGGGGGATGAGGGCAACCCCGGCCCGCCCCTTGCGGCGAAAGGTTGCCAAGCTCCGGGGAACGATATACCATCGGGGCCCTCTCCCAGATGATCGAGACCTTTGGATTGACCAAACAATATGTCGGGCAGACCGCGGTCGACGGGGTCTCCTTTCGTGTGGAGAAGGGTGAGATCGTCGGGTTTCTCGGTCCCAACGGAGCGGGCAAGAGCACCACAATTCGGATGCTGACCTGCTTCCTCACTCCGACTGCGGGGCGCGCCGAGGTCGCGGGCTACGACATCGCGAAAGATTCGCTCAAGGTCCGCGCGAAGATCGGTTACATGCCGGAGAATGTCCCCCTCTATCCCGATCTCAGGGTCAGGGAATACCTCTCCTTTCGCGGGGCGCTCAAGGGCATGGGCCGTCGCGAACTCTCCCGCGGGGTCAGTCGGGTCATCGAGACCTGCAGTCTCACCGCCGTGGCGGACCGCATCGTCGGCACCCTGTCCAAGGGCTTTCGCCAGCGGGTTGCCCTGGCCGATGCCCTGATTCACGATCCCGAACTGCTCATTCTCGACGAGCCGACCAACGGTCTCGATCCCGAACAGATTCGTCTTTTCCGTGATCTCATCCGCCAACTGGGCGAGAAGCACACCATTTTCCTGTCCACCCACATTCTTCCCGAGGTGGAAATGACCTGCGGGCGCGTCCTCATCATCAATCGGGGCCGGTTGGTCGCGTCGGATAGTCCGGGAAATCTGGTCCATCGTCAGCGGCAGGGCAGTGACATCGTCTTCGAGGTGCGCGCTGCGGCGGACCCGGCGAGGGCGGCCATCGAGCAGGTCGGGGGCATCGAATCGGTGCTTTCGACGAGCGGAGATTCCGGGTGGTCCCGTTTTCGCATTCACTCCAGTCCCGACGTCGAGGTCTGCGAGGCGCTGCATGATCTCGCGGTGGCGAACCGGTGGAAAGTCCGCGAACTCTCCCGGCGAGACCCGTCCCTGGAGGATGCTTTCGTCAACCTAGTACGAAACGATCAGGCCGCAACGGCGGCACCCGAGACCGAGGAAGCATGAGACGGGCCGCGATCATTTTCCTCAAGGAGCTGCGCTCCTATTTCTACTCGCCCCTCGCCCTCGTCGTGATGGCGCTGTTCACCTTCCTCAACGGATGGCTCTTTGCCGGAGTGGTCAACGCGATGCGCTTGAAAACCATGGCCACCAGCCTCCCCGCGAACCTCTTCTCCTCGGGTTGGTTCTGGATGGGGCTCTTCGTGCTTTTCCCCCTCATCACCATGAGGCTGTTCGCCGAAGAGAAAAAGATGGGCACTTTCGAGGGACTGATGACGGCGCCGGTCCGCACCTGGGAAGTGCTTGCGGGCAAATACGCCGCCGCTCTCGTCGTCTACCTGGCCATGCTCGTGCCGGTGTTTCTTTTCTTCCCCGTCTTCGACACCATCACCGGTCAGGGCGGTGCTTTTCACCCGGGGGCGTTGTGGGGCAGCGCCTGCGCCCTGGTGCTCATCGGCGCCTTCAACACCGCCATCGGCACTCTCGCCTCGGCGGCCACCTCGAACCAGTTGATCGCCGCCATGCTCACTTTTGTGGGAGTCATGCTCCACTATTTTTTCGGTTTTCTCGGTGCCTCCACCACACTCGCCGATTCCCAGTGGACGGCCGCGCTTTCCTACTTCTCCTCCATCGATCACGTGCAGGTGATGAGCGAGGGACTCATCGACAGCCGCCCGTTCGTCTACTACCTCAGCTTCACCGCCCTGATTCTCGCGGCTACCCATCACCTGCTCGAATCCCGGAAATGGAGTATCTGACATGGTGAAACCTGGGAAAATTGTTCTCTCCAGTTCGTCGACCCGTCGCTGGATCACTCTGGCGCACCTGGCCGTGCGTCTCCTGCTCCTCTCCATCCTCTTTTTTCAGGTGAACTACCTGAGTTGCCGCAACTACCAGGTGCTCGATCTGAGCCGGGAGGGCAAATTCACCCTCTCCGACCGGACCGCGAGATTCCTGGAGCAACTCGATACCGATCTGCGCATCGTCAGTGCCTTCCTCGGAACATCGGATGTACTTCCGGAGGTCGGGGCAATCCTGCGTGAATACGATCGTATCGGAGGTGCTCGCGTCGCCACCGAGGCGCTCGATCTGTCGCGCAGCCGCAACCGGATCGCCGAACTCCGCGACCGACACGGAATTTCCTTCAACCGGGATCAGGTCATTGTGATCAGCGCGGCCGGCCGGATCAAATCGATCGCCTCGGAGGAAATGGTGCGCAGGGATCCCGCCACTGGCAGGATCGTCCAGTTCGTCGGCGAGGAAAGGTTGACCTCCGCCATCCTGGAGGTAACCGAGCAACGGCAGAAAAGGATCTACCTGGTGACCGGGGGACGCCGTGCCGATGAGTTGGTCCCCATCGCCGGACAACTCGAAAGCCTCGTCCGGGCACAAAACGCCCGGCTGGACAGCCTCGTCCTTTCCGGGAGCCAGGCCATCCCCAACGATGCCGATGCGCTGGTCTTCGCGGGCCACACCACCGATGTCTCGAAGCGGGAGGCCGAAATGATCCGGGATTTCTGGGAGGAACGTCGGGGCGGCCTGCTCCTACTGCTCGATCCGGCCGCGGAGACGCCCAACTTGATTGCCCTGCTGCGGGAGAATGGGGTGTTCCCCAATCGGGATCGGGTGCTCTCGGTGCGGAGCATCCCCGGGCTGGGCTACCAGAAGGTCTATAACGTGCCCGTCACCCTCCTTCCCGGAGAGGGCCCCACCCGCGACCTCGGAATTCTCGGCCTGCAGCTCCTCGACCGCACCCAGTCTCTCGAAGTGCTCGGGGGAGACGATCTGCTGCTCTCCCAGAACATCCGTCCGTTGCCGCTCATGGTGGCGGACCCCAGTTTCTGGGGAGAGACGGAGTTCGAGGCCGCGGAAGTCTCCTTCAATCCCGACCTCGATCAGGGCAGGCCCGACCCGGTGATCACCGCCGCCGCCATCGAAAAAGGGACTCCCGGAGAATCGGATCCTCAGGCTGGGCTCTCCCGTCTCGTCGCGGCAGGCAATCCCAACCTGATTTCGCCGGAGGGCAACACGCAGAAGACTGCCGCGGATTTCTGCATGGCTTCACTGAACTGGGTGATGAGCCGCGAGACCCTCCTCGGAATCTCTCCACGCCAACCGACCGCCTACAGTCTCGTCGTCTCTCCGGGGACTTTCGGGCTCCTCCAGACGGTGATCGTCTGGGTCTTTCCCTCCCTCCTCCTCTTCTGCGGCGCGTTGATCTGGTATCGCCGCCGCGCCTGAATCACGGTTTGCCCCGATGAAACCCGTCACCACGACTGTCCTCGCCTCGATCTGCGTCCTCCTCGCCATCGTCATTACCGCGGTGGAGAACAAGGCGACCTCGCGGGGAGAACGGCGTGCTCTTCTCCGCTTCGAGGCGAGTGCGCTCGAGAGCATCCGGGTCCAGTACCGCGGAGAGGCCACGCTGCTGCGCCGATTGGAGGGGGGAGCCTGGGTCTTCGCCGAGCCCCATCAGGACCGGATCAATCCCAACGCCATGCGGGCTCTCCTCGACGAGTTGAACTACCTCACCGTGCTCGATCGATTGCCGGACGAGGAGGCAACCTCCCTCGGCGAGATGGGACTGACCGACGACGCCGCGGTGAAGATCGCCGTGACCTCTCGGGAATCGAACGGCGACAGGCGTCTCCAGGAAGTCGAGCTGGGCGGCCCTACCGACCGCGAAATGACGCGTTTCGCCCGGGATGAACGGGGAAAAATCGTGGTGGTTTCCGGGGACCCTTCCGACGCTCTCACCCGCCCATACGAGACGCTGCGGGAAACGAATCTGCTCACCGCGCCCGCCGGACAACTCGTGCAGATCGCGGTGCAGATTCCCGCAGGGGGATTCGTGCTCAAGCGGGATCTGCAGCCTCGACCCGAGCCATGGCAGATCGTCGAACCGGTCGAGGCCCGGGCAGACGCGGAGAAGGTCGACGATCTGCTCGCCGCCCTCCTCGGCCTGCAGATTTCCGGAGTCGTCAGCGAGGAAGGAGGCAGCCAGGATGTTCCCGACCCTCTGCCTCAAGGCACGGTCCTGGTGCGTCTCGGGCTCTTCGGCCGGGAGAAACCGGTGACGCTTTTCCTGAGCGAAAAGGAGCGGGAGGATCGCTTCACCCCCAGGGAGGTGGTCGCGCGGATCTCCGATCGCCCTCCGGAGTTTCTCCTCCAGTCCGATATCGTGCGGGCCCTCCCGCGAGCGGCCGACGATCTGAGGGACCGTCGCCTCGATACCGTGCCGGAACGGGCTCTGGACTTTATCGCCCTGATCAGCCGGACGGACGACCCGGAGGTCATTCTGAAACCCGAGAGGTCGGCCCGGGGCGTGCAATGGAAGGTCAAGATCGGGAGCCGGTTCGTCGACGCGAACTACTCGCGGATTCAGCGGCTGCTCGAGCGGGTCAATTCGCCCGTGGTCCTCGACTTCCCCGAACCGGGGCCCCTCTCCGACTTCGGTCTCGATCCCGCCCATATGCGGGTGGGTTTTCACTACCTCCTTCCCGGGCGTCCTCTGCCCGACGGCTCCATCGGCCCGGAGGAGAAGTTCAGCAAGGTGCTCCAACTGGGCTTTCGCCAGGGAGAGAGTCTCCGTCTTTTCGCCAACTTCCTCGGTGAGCCCGAGATTTTCGAGCTGGATCCGAGTTTCACCAACGTGCTGCCCACCCACCCGGTGAAGTGGCGATCGGTCAACGTGTTGACCTTCAACCCCTACCACGTCACCTCCATCGAGCGAAACCTTCCCGGCCGGGAGCGCATCCTGCTGGAGTATGACCGGATTCGAGATGACTGGTCGGCGACCCGGGCAGGCGTCGACCTCTCCGCCAACGTGAACCTGCCCTCGGTAAACGCCCTCCGCGACCGATTGGCCTCGCTGCGCGCCGTGGGCTGGACGCTGCAGGCGGGCCCGGCCTTCGCCGCCCTGGCAGACCCCTCGGCGGTCTTCGAGATCGTCACCCGCGAACTGGACCGCGCCACCAACGAACCGCGGAACTTTTCCCGGACCCTGAGCCTCGCTCCCTCGGCGGCGGAGGGAATCTATTATGGCAGGCTCGACGACAATCCGGATGTCTTTTTCATCGACAGCGAGCAGTACGAAGCCCTGGTCCGTCCGGTGACCGATTCCCTCATCCGAACCTCCCCATGAGGCGACCAGAGCTAATGGCGATCTTTTTCCTGGTCGCGGTCGGGATGTCCGCCTGCGATTCTCCCCCCGCGGCCGACGGGCGGGCAGCGGAGGGCCCGGACGAGGTGGAGCCGGAGCTGCCTCCGGTCGGAGAGGTGGCTTCCGCCGACATCTACGCCGTGGTGTGCGCGGCCTGTCACGGCACCGAGGGCCGGGGCAAACCCGAGCTGCAGGCTCCCGCGATCGCGGGTCTGCCCTCGTGGTATGTGGTGGAACAGGTGGAGAAGTTTCGCCAGGGCCACCGGGGAACCCACCCCGAGGACCTGCCCGGGGTGAGAATGGCGGTCATCGCCCGGAGTCTGACCCCAGACCAGATCGATGCCGCCGCCAACGCCGTGGCGGCGCTGCCAGCTTCGCCGACCGAGATCATCGCGGGGGGCGACGTGGAACGGGGTCGGACCATCTTCGCCGAGATTTGCATGCCCTGTCACCGTTTCAATGGCCAGGGTGAGCGCGCCTTCCATAGCGCTCCCCTGGTCACCCTGAATCCGGAATATCTCCGGCGATCGCTGAATAACTACACCCGCGAGTGGCGAGGTGCCGCTCCGGGAGATCACTACGGTCGGAAAATGGTGAACGTCGCCTCGGGTCTGAGCGATCGCGACATCGAGGATCTCGTGCGCTACATCGGCGAGCTGGCGCACGGCGACGACCCGCGGCGCGCCCTCAACCGAGAGGAGCGATAACCCGGTTCGCGTCCGGTTTTCCCGGATTTTCGGATTCAGCTTCGCTCTTCGCATGCACGGAAGAAATCGATAACTAAGGGAATCGCCTCTTCGTTCTCAACTAGTGGTATCCGTCAATCAGATTGCATTTTATTCAGCTTTGCCCGGCCCCGTTTGACTTTCT
>CAZLUZ010000062.1:0-24001 GCA_964562825.1 uncultured Akkermansia sp. | reverse complement strand
TGCGAATCGCTCCTCGCTCTCACGAGCATGACCCCGTAGCCGCCTTCGCCAGAAGGTGGCCTCGGCGAATCGCTCCACGCTCTCATGAGCACGACCCCGTAGCCGCCAGGCTCGACCCTCCCCCATCCCCTGACCGCTCCGGTGCTTTTTGACGGGAAAAGCATTTGCAAACCCATGGCAAAGTCGATCCTTTGGGGAAAAGTTCCCAAAACCGATGTCTTTGCATTTCCAGGGAGAAGAGCCCACCGAATCGCGAAGCCTCCCGATCAACTTCGGGATTCTCTTTCTGCGCTTCGCCGCGATCTGTTCCCTGGTCTACTACGAGCTGGCCCTCCACCTGGAGAAAGCCTGGCGGAGCATCTGGCGCGAGGAGACCTGGGGTCTGATCGACCAGTTCGAGAATCGGGGCATCCCGCTGCCCAACGCCGTTTCCGTCGCCATCATCCTCGCCGCGTTCCTCACCGGTTTGGGCGTGCTGCTGGGCTTTCTCGCCCGGGTCAACGCAGTCATCCTCACGGTGATCCTGGCATTTCTCCTCCTGGCGCAGGTCCAGACCTCGCCCAACCTGACTCCCGAAGCCGTCGTGCTCTACATCGGCATCCTGCTCACTCTGACCATCACCGGGCCGGGCCGATTTTCCATGGATCACATGTTGACAGCGCAGCGCGGCCGGAGAAGTGCTTGATAAGTGCTCGTTCGAGCACAAGGGTGGGAGGCGAAACTTGTTTATGCCTACATTTACCGAACTCAACCTCTCTCCTCCCGTTCTCCGGGCCGTCCAGAAAGCGGGCTTCGCGGAACCGACCCCGATCCAGGCGCAGGCCATTCCCCTGGCCCTGGAGGGGCGGGACATCATCGGCGCCTCCCAGACCGGTACGGGAAAGACGGCAGCCTTTGCCCTGCCGGTGATCAGCCGGATGGCGCCCAGCGACAGGCCACAGTGCCTCATCCTCGAGCCCACCAGGGAACTGGCCGCGCAGGTCGAGCAGCAGATGAAACTGTTCGGGTTCTTCCGCCCGCTGAACGTGGTTCTTCTCCACGGGGGGGTGGGATACGGCGCCCAGACCGATGGCCTGAGCCGGAAGCCCGACGTCATCATCGCGACTCCGGGCCGGCTCCTCGATCACCTCGAGAAAAAGAATCTCAGGCTGGATTCGATCAAGTATCTGATTCTCGACGAGGTCGACCGCATGCTCGACATGGGATTCCTCCCCGACGTCAAGCGGATCGTCGATCAGTGTCCCCGGGAACGGCAGACCCTGTTTTTTTCCGCGACCATGCCGGGTGCCATCCAGACCCTGGCGAACTGGGCCCTGGTCAACCCGGCCGAGGTCGAAATCGGGAACCGGCAGTCTCCCGCCGAGACGGTGGCCCACTATTTTTATCCGGTGGCAATGGATCAGCGGGATGAACTGATCGAGGCCCTCGTGGAGCGGACCGATTTTCAGAGCCTGATGATCTTCACCAGGACGAAAAAGGAGGCGGACGCGCTTTATGAGATCTTCCGGAAGAAGGACAAAGCCAAGGCGGCAGTGCTGCACTCGGACATTCGGCAGAGTGATCGCACCGAGGCTCTGAACGGATTTCGCGAGGGCAAATACAACATGATCATCGCCACCGACGTGGCCGCGCGGGGGCTGGACATCTCCGGGGTGACCCACGTGATCAACTACCGGGTTCCGGAGAATCCCGAGGACTACGTGCACCGCATCGGTCGGACGGGCCGGGCGCAACAGGAGGGTGACGCCTTCACCCTGCTCTCCGCCGATGAACTGGACTTTGCCAAGTCGGTGGAATATTTCGTGGGCCAGAAGATTGAACGCCGCAAGCTGGACAATTTCGACTACACCTTCACCACCCTGCTCGAGGAGAACGCCAAGCCGCTGCGTAAGCGCAAATCGCCCCCGCGACGACGCCTCGGCCGCTAAAGAAGCGAAAACCTTGGCGTTCCGGAAAATGAAATACGCGATCTGCAACGAAATGTTCGAGGGCTGGGAGTTTGACCGGGTGCTCGATCACGTGCGGAACTGCGGTTATCGGGGCATCGAGATCGCCCCGTTCACCATGGGTCCCTCGGTCCGAGAGGTGACAAAGGAACAACGGGAGGTGGCCCGAAAGCAGATCGAGGACTCGGGTCTCGCCTGCGTGGGCCTTCACTATATCCTGGCCAAGACGGAAGGACTCTACCTGACTTCTCCCGATGCCGCAATCCGGGAAAAGACGGGCAATTATCTCGCCGAGTTGGGGCGTCTCTGCCGCGATCTCGGTGGGGAAATCATGGTTCTCGGATCGCCCGCCCAGCGCAATCTTCTGCCGGGAGTGACCCACGACCAGGCTATGGATTACGCCGCTGCAACCATCCGACGGGCCATGCCGATCCTGGAGAGCTGCGGTGTGTTCCTGGCATTGGAGCCCTTGGGACCAACCGAGGGTGATTTCCTCAACACCTCAGCCCTGGGAATCGAGTTGGCGAAAAAAGTGGGTTCGCCCAACTGCCGACTTCACCTCGACGTCAAAGCGATGTCAGCCGAGGAAGAGCCGATCCCCGACGTGATTCGGCGCTGCCGGGGCCAATTCGTTCACTTCCACGCCAACGACCCGAATCTCAGGGGACCCGGCATGGGCGAAGTGGAATTCGAACCCATTTTCCGAGCCCTCCGCGAGGTGGGCTACGGCGGATGGGTCTCCGTAGAGGTTTTCGACTACACACCCGGAATCGACGCCCTGTGCCAGGGGAGCCTCGATTACATGCGCGAGGTGGAACGGGCGCTGGCCGCATCGTGAGGAATCAAGTGTCTTCCTCACGAGGCCCTGCGGCACCCTCACTGAGGCACGATCTCGGTTTCCTTGACCGCTCCCATCGCCTCGAGCTCGGCACGAGTGGGTTGCGCGGCATCGGCATATTCCGCCCGCCATTCAGCCACCTCCTCGGCGGTGACCATCTCCTCGACCCCGGCGAATTCCTTGCGCACATAGACGATCAGATTGGCCACGTCCTCGTCGCTCATGGTCGCTCCGAGAGGCATCATCAACTGGCCCATGTAGGCTGCCGGGTCTTCCTTTTTGATGCCCTTGAAAAGAATCAGCGCCGAGATTTCGGGGCTCATCGTGAGCAGCTTCGAATCGAGGAAACTCGGGGCCATCTTCATGCCCGGAGCGGGTTCCATTCCTTTGCCATCCATGCCGTGACAGGCACCGCAAAGCACATATTTGGCCTTGCCTTGTTCCGCCGCAGCGGCGATGTCGTCGGAGAACACAGGCGATGCGAGCGCGGCGGTTCCGCCGATAACGGTTGCGAGGAGGATATTCTTCATGGGTCGGATAATGACAAAATCAGCCGCTCGATACCGCAAAATGGGGACAAATCAAACGGCACTTCGGGGAATCCTACGGAATTGGCGGGTCGGGAGACGCATCCCCTGAAATCGGGATTCGTTTTCGCGGTTGAACAGGCTCGCTGATCCGTTTTATTGGCTGTCTTATGCGGAACCCCCTCTGCTCGCCCCTCTGCTCGCTTTGCCTGGCGCTGACGATGTTGGCGGGCGTCGGATGTAACGACACCGAGCGGCTTGACCGGCTGGAGTCGGAGATCCGGGCGATCCGCTCCGACACCCGGGATGAAGTGGCGACGCTCCGGGATCAGGTCGAAGCTTTCGAGGCCAAACTCGGCTCCTCGGATGGGCCGGCCTCGCTGGAGCAGCGCTTCGATCGGCTCGAGCAGAGATTCGTCGCGGCGATGGAAACCGTCGGAGACAAGGAGGACATGGCCTACCTGCGAGCCAATCTCAATGGACACGCCCCGTTGCAGACCGACCACGGCGCTTTCCTCGTCCGGCTGGAGGGCATCGACCTGAACGTAGGAGGCAAGGGCTATACCGCGCGCCTCAATATCGGCAATCCCATGGCAATCTCGGTCCAGCAGTTTCTCATGAAGGGCGACTTCGGCTCGGGCGTCCCGGTCCTGCAGGCGGGGCAACAGTATTCCGTCTACAACCAGCAGATCGAGGAGTGGGAACGCACCCTGACGCCCTTCGAGATCCGGGTGACCAAGCCCCTCAAACCGATGGCCTGGACTCCGGTCGACGTCATGCTGGACGCCACCTCCCGGGACGATCTCGAATTGATTCGTCTCTCCATGGTCATCGAGAATGCCCACCTCGAGGGCATCGACGGCGCGGGTTCGGCGGACCAGGAATTCGCCAGCATCCGGGTCGGAGTGGAATCGGCCTCCATCCTGAAGACCGAATACGGCGCCTTTCTCATCGTCACCCGGAAGGCGGAGCAGAGCGGAGTGGGAACGCGGCTGGAGTTCGATATCGGCAATCCTTACGGGTTCGCCATCAATTCCTGCCGGCTGGAGGGCGACTTCGGCACGCCCATTCCGGAACGCAAGGTGGGTGAGACCCAGGCCAACTTTCTCTCCCGGCTCCAGGAATGGACCTCTGGGCTGAAACCCTTCGACGCGCAGATCACCACGCAGCTCTCCTCCTTCCGCTGGAACCGGGCCAGCATTCTCGTTCCCGGGCCGGTCGACGAGGTCAAATTCCTCCGCGCCCGGCTCCGGATCGAGAACGTGACGCTCCCCAACGCGGCCAGCCGGTGAACCGGAAACGCGACGGGGCGAAGAGGGGAAACCGGTCAACACCGCAGGACATGGACGAGGCATCGCAGGGCTCCCCGTCATCGCTTCACCTCTTCGACCTGCTGCAGGCGGGCAACATCGAGAGGACGCTGTCCGAAGCTCGCAGGATACTCGGCGAGGCGCCCGACGACGCCAATGCGCACTTCTGCCTGGCCCTGGCTCACCTGGAACGAGCCGAATTCGCCGATGCCCAACGACACGTGGATTACCTGCTGCAGAACTATCCCGAGGACACCAACTCTCACCTCGCCGCGGTGTCTCTGGCCCGGAACCGCAAACGGTGGAGGACGATGCGCCGGCACGCCACGGAGGCAATCCGTCTGGCTCCGGAGGACCCGATCTTCCATTTTTACGCCGGCGTCGCCGATCTGGCGGAACTGAAACTGGAATCGGCACGGCGTCATGTCGATCGCGCTCTCGAACTGGACCCGGACAATCCCGAGACTCGGCATCTCTCCGTCCGGCTGGATTCGATCCATGACCGCTCTCCGGCGGACTCCCTGAGGACGGTGGAGGAGCTGCGGGAGGCCCTCAAACTCGATCCGGAGAACCCGACCCTGCATTTCAGTCTGGGGGATATTTTCCTCGACGATCTCGATTCTCCCGACGAGGCGGAGATGCACTACCGCGAAGCGCTCCGGGCCGCGCCGTGGGACCGTGACTACCAGCGGGGCTTGTTCCACGCGGTGGCCAAGCGCGATCTTTTCTATCGGCTCTTCAGCATACCCTCCCGCACCTTCACCTGGCTGGGGTACCTCTGCTATGGGCTGCGCTACCAGCCATGGCAGATACTGATCCTCATCATCGCTTTCAAACTGGTGGTGTTTTTTCTCCTGTGGCTCGCGCTGGTCACGGTGCTATTCTGGCCGGCGGGCAAAGTCTACGAATGGTTGCTCGTATCCGAATTGAAAGCGGGCGCCCGGACATCGGTGCCCCATCTGCGAACCTGGCAGTGGTTTCACCGGTGGCCCCGGGTGATCCGGATGGGCGGATTTCTCCTCGGGTATCTCGGCGTTTTCGCGGTGGTCTTCCGCCTGCTGGAGATGCCCCTCCTTTCGGGGTATCTTTTTCTCGGGGTGATCGCGGCGGCGCACTTTGTCGCGGTGTTTCTCGGTTGGAGCCTGAAACGCCTCCGCCGTCCCCGACATCCGCTGCCGCCCCCACTTCCCTGAATCTCGCCTCCTGCGCCGCTCTCTTCACGCTCCGAGCCAGAGATACTCGCGAGCCATCAGATTGAGGGCCCGGCGGGCGGCTCGGAACTGGTCGGCGAGAAGGGTATAGACCTCGCCCAGGGTGAATTCATCGGCCAGGGGATGACCACCCGCCGAACGGTAGGACTGACGGGCGACCGACTCGTAGTAGGGGACGCCCGGCGCACCCTTGCGCTGCTTCCGGCGCTCGATGAAATCGGGGAACAATCCCGTGAGGACGAGAAACTGATTGCCGCAGCGGACGTGCAGGTAGAACTGGTCGTGGGCCGAGGCCGACTGGATCTCCTCGAGGAAATCCACGTGGTAGGGCATTCCCTGCACGCGGAGTTCCTCCCCCGCGGAAAACCGGAAGGGGTTGCCCCGGGAAAACTCGGCCAGGATGGCCGCCACGTAGTCCGCGACTTCCCGATGATCGATGCCCGACTCCCGCAGCGCATGCCGCACGAGCACATAGAAATAGAGTTCCGCGGAGACCTCGACCGCGGTACGCATCTCGGTGACCGCCTCGAGCAGCCCGGGCTGATCCAGGATCAGGTTCAGCGTGTCGGGGTCGCGAAACAGCCGGAAAAGGGGATCCTGTCCGGAGACATCGTGCCCGCCGAGAACGGAGGCGATGAAATCAAAATCGCGTTCCGAGAAACGCGAACGGCAGGATGGAGGCATGAGATGCATGGCGGCTCTGGAATGGGAGTTCTTGGGACGGGCTTCTCCCGTTGGACGAGGCCTGGAGTCGCAGAATTCATACCGAGGGCGCCGCGGATTTGCTCCGGACAAGGCCGAAACACGCGGTGCCTCAGACTCGCCGAACCGTGACCTCGACCTCCATGGAGCGCCGGGAGCCGCCTCCGAGGAGGCTACCCCTGACGGGGGCGACGTCCCCGTAATCGCGCCCCCGCGCTACCGAAACATAGTGATCGTCGACCCAGCAGCGATTGGTCGGATCGATTCCCACCCAGCCGCAGGCGGGCGAAAAGAAATCGACCCAGGCGTGGCTGACGCCGGCGCCGGTGAAAGCCGCCGACCCGCCCCCGTCCAGCCCGGGATCGTAGAGGTAGCCGCTGACGTAGCGCGCCGGGATCTCCAGAGCCCGGCACAGACCGATGAGCAGATGGGCGAAATCCTGGCAGGTTCCCAGGCGACTTTTCTGAACCTCGACCGCCGTGGTGGCCCGGTGGATCAGCTGTTCCTCCCACCGACAAGTATCGAAGACATGGTCGCTCAACCTTTCCACGATGCCACCCCAGGAGCGCTCGGCTTCGAGCGAGACGTCGATCGCCTCCCGCCACAACTCGGGGGTCTTCTCCACATAGCGGCTGTCCACGAGAAACTCGTGGGTGCTGTCGTCACGCCGCACCGCATCGCGATCATCGAAGGGACTCGCGCGGAGACGAGCCACGGGTGCCAAATCGGGCAGGGTTTCCACCTCAGACGCCGAGGTGATGGAGAGTCTGGGGTGTTTCCTTTCCACCTCGAATGCGTGGACCAGGTTGCCAAACAAATCTCGGGAAACCGTCAGCTCCGTTTCCGGCTCGGGATCGATCTCGATGCGCAATTCCCCGGGCACCTGGCGTTCGTTCTCCTCCGGAGCGAGACGAAGTTCGTTGATGTTCGATCGCGCCGGCAAGCTGTAATGAAAAATCGTGGTATGCGTGATGGACAGTCGCATGAAGGGTGACCTAAAGTGGTAAAGGATTGACCGGAGGTTAGCAAAAAAGTCAACAACTATCGCCGCAGGCACTCTCCAAGGCCTCGCCGGTAAAATCTATAACTCACTAAATTTGAATGACTTGAGAAAAATTGAGGAAGACTGGCATTGAGCCTGCATTTAGAGAAGGTGGAAATTGAATCAAATCTTTTCACCCAAACCCAACAACCAGAAACATCCTATGAAAGATCCCATCATCACCTACCGCGGAGCCAGTTGCCCCATGTCGGAACTCAGCGAGCGTCGCGTCAGTCAGCTGCAGCAGCAGCAGGGAACCCGTCGGGTTCTGTATCGCGGTCACTCCATGGACGCGGACCTCAACGCCGAGCCCGTCAGGAAGCGGCGGACGATCACCTACCGGGGAGCGACCGGCGAATTCGAGGTCTGAGCCTCGATCCCACCGGCGACAAGCCGAAATCGGGGGCGACCATGACGGTCGCCCTTTTTCTTTTGGGGGACCTGACAATTCGCGCTGACCCCTGGCCTTCCCCGATGATTTGTGTTCCATTAAGGTTTGATGCGATGAATCCTGGAGAACAACCGGCCATGCGGGTTCTGCTCTACTACCTTTACTTCCCTCTGCCCGAGCCCGGGACCTATCTCGAAAGCCATCGCGAGCTGTGCGAGAGGCTGGAACTGCGCGGCCGGATCCTGCTCGGTCGAGAAGGCATCAACGGAACCGTGTCGGGCACCCTGGAAAACACCGAGGCCTACATGAACGCCCTCCGCCAGGATCCCCGGACTTCCCGAATCGAGTTCAAGGTCGATCCCTGCGACGAGCACCCGTTCCCCCGGCTCTCCATCAAAATTCGGGACGAGATCGTGACCCTCGGCCTGGGCGAAAGAGACATCGATCCCAACGAAATCACGGGGAAACGACTGACGCCCCGGGAATTCTATGAGGCGATGCAGGAGGAGGACACCGTCGTCATCGACGGGCGCAACCGCTACGAGGCCGAGATGGGTCACTTCAAAGGAGCGATCTGCCCCGATATCGACAATTTCCGGGAGTTCCCCGATTGGTTCCGCGCCCACGGAGAAAAACTTCGCGGGAAGAAGATCCTCACCTACTGCACCGGGGGAATCCGATGCGAGAAACTCTCTGGATTCCTCAAAAAGGAAGGCTGCGAGGACGTCTCCCAACTCGATGGCGGCATCGTGAACTACGGCAAAGACCCGGATGTTCGGGGGAGGGATTTCGAGGGGCTCTGCTACGTTTTCGACAAGCGGGTCGGGGTCGAGGTGAATTCCACGGAGACACGACGGATCATCTCGACCTGCCACCATTGCGGCGCGAAGGTCCCCCAATACTCCAACTGTTCCTGGCCCGACTGCAATCGCCAGTTTTTCATCTGCCCGGATTGCCGGGAACGCGTTGGCCTGTTCTGCTCTGCCGATTGCCGGGAGGCGATGGACGGAACGACCACTCGATAGATTGCGGCGCGGCCCCCGGGCCTCGGTCGAGCCCGTCGAGGAAGTTGTCAATTTGGTCACATGATCTTCGACCACCTAAGGGAGAGGATCGGCGGCCGTAGTATTCCTGGAAAGACTCCCCCCCCTCAAAAATGAAAAAATTGATTGGACTGATCGCCCATCCGGGCACGCGAAACCCCATCACCTCCCTCGGACTTCTCATCCTCCGGCTCGGAGCCGGCGGGCTCATGCTCGGGGCCCATGGCTGGGGCAAGCTGATGACCTTCTCCGAGAAGAGCGGGAAATTCCCTGACCCCCTCGGCGTGGGCAGTCAGGCCAGCCTCGGATTGGTGGTTTTCGCCGAGGTGTTCTGCGCGGCGGCCATCATCCTGGGGCTTTTCACCCGACTGGCGGCGATCCCTCTGCTCATCACCATGCTGGTGGCGGCGTTCGTTATCCACGGAAACGATCCCTTTCAAAAGCAGGAATTCGCCCTTCTCTACGCGGTCCCCTACCTTGCCCTGATCTTCACCGGAGCCGGCGCCTTCTCGGCCGACCGCGGTCTCTCCCGGGGGTAATCCACCGCGGTGGCCGTCACGCGGATTGGCTGGCGGCCATGCCGCCCCCGGCAAGGAGGCGGTACCGCGCATTCCCGTTATTCCGAGGCAGAAAAGCCGACTTGCCAGCAAAACGGATGGCAGTCGATGGTTTGCTCTTTCTCGCTTTTCCCGACGATTCCCATGATCAGACATCAACTCCTGCTCCTGACCCTGGCGCTTCTCCTCCCCACCCTGCGTGGAGAGGAACGTCCAAACTTCGTCTTCATCATCTCGGACGACATCGGCTTCGACGATCTCGGCTGCTATGGCAGCATCGACTCCCGGACCCCGCACCTCGATGCCCTCGCCGAGGAGGGGCTTCTCTTCACCAACGCCTACCTCACCGCGAGCAGCTGCAGCCCCAGCCGCAGCAGCATCATCACCGGGCGATATCCCCACAACAACGGGGACGCCGCCGAACTCCATCGCGCCATTTCCTGGCACATCCCTTCCTTTCCCGGGGTGCTCCGGGAAGCGGGTTACCACACCGCCCTGGCTGGCAAGGATCACATGATGTGGCACCCGGCTCCCGAGAGCGAGCAGGCTCCGGCGGAACCCTTCGAGGTGAAGTATCCATCCAAGGTGAAGGGCAACTCGGGCGGGCACGGCAACTGGATCAAGGCCCTCGAAGAACGTCCCGCCGACCAGCCCTTTTTCCTCTGGCTCGCCGCCCTCGACGCCCACCGCGGATGGGATGGAGATCGCGAATGGGACGAGCGCCGCTACGGCCCGATGCACGACCCCGCGCATGTCGTCCTGCCTCCGGCCTTCGTCGACACCCCGGATACAAGGCAGGATTTCGCCTCCTACCTGAACGAGGTGACCCGCTTCGACTATTTCGTCGGCCGGGTGGTCGATTATCTGAAGGCCGAAAACCTCTTCGGAAACACCTACGTCTTCGCCGTCACCGACAACGGCCGCCCCTTTCCCCGGGCCAAAACCCGGCTGATCGACGACGGGATGAAGACTTTTTTCATCGCCACCGGTCCGGCGATCCAGCGCCCGGGAACGATTACGGATTCGCTCGTCAGCGTGATCGACATCGCCCCGACCATCGCAGAACTGGCCGGTTTGCCCTCATCCGAGACCTTCCAGGGTCGATCCCTGACTCCGATCTTCGCCGATGCCACCGCCTCGGTGCGCCCCTATGCTTTCTCGGAGCACAACTGGCACGACTACGAGGCGCACGGCCGTTCCGTGCGAGACGGGCGGTGGCTGTACCTTGAAAACAACCGCCCCGGTCTGGCCCTGCAGGGTCCCGCAGATTCGGTAAAGTCGCCCACGTTTCAGGACCTGCTGGCGGCCGCTGCCTCCTCGGAGCCGCTTCCGCCGATCCAGGCGGACGTCCTCCTCGCCCCCCGGCCCGAGGTCGAACTCTACGACATGGACGCCGACCCCCGCCAGATCGCCAACCTCGCCGGTGATCCGGATTTCGCCTCCGTCGAGAAGCGGCTTGCCGATGCCCTGGCCAAGTGGTCCGAGGAGACGGCCGACTCCGTCCCCGATGAGGTCAGTCTCGACGGATTCGACCGCCGCACCGGAAGCAAGATTTTCGAGGATCGCGACGAATACCAACGCCCTCCCCCGGGAGCGGACAAAAACGCGGATCGGGTGAATGCGGAAGGGCTGTGAGAAGCCCCCGCCCCACGCCTCAGGGGGATGCCTGCTGGTTCCAGAAGGCCTCCTCGTAGGTCTCGTGACGGCGGACGATCCGTCGGTACCACTCAAGGGTCAGCCGGGCGCGCTCTTCGGGAGCGAGGTGCCAGTCCAGTGACGAAGCGTGCAGGCGCTCCACGAGGTGGTACAGGGCGATCGCCACCGACACGGAGACGTTGAAACTCTGGGTGAACCCGTACATGGGAAGGCGCAGGGTGTCATCGGCGGCAGCGATGGCGGCATCCGTCAGCCCTCTCTCCTCGGTCCCGAAGAGCAGGGCCACGGGGCGGTCCAGGGGCAGCGTGGCCGGGGTGAATCCGTCCACCTCGGGCGTGGTCGCCACGATGCGGTAGCCGCGGTTCCGCAGCGTGGTCATCGCCGCGCCCGCGGTGCGATAACGGTGCAGGGAGAGCCACTTGGCGCTGCCCATGGAGACCCCCGGTTTGGGACGATATTCGTTGAGGTTCTCCACGATGTGCACGTCCTGAACGCCGAGACAGTCGCAGTTGCGCAGACAGGCACTGGCATTGTGCGGCTGGTAGATCTCCTCAAGCATTATGGTGATGTGGCGGGTCCGGTAGTCCAGGGCCGCCTCGATTTTCTGCCGCTTGTTTTCGGTGACATATCCGCCGAGAAACTCGACCAGTTCGGCCTGCAGTGTGGGAGGGTGGGATTCGTCCGGCATGGTGCGGGGGTTCGATGGGGAGGAAGCTTCGCGTTGAGTTCACTCCAGCAGGTCGAGGAGTTCGTCCTCGCTCAGGCCGGAATCTCCCAGGTCCGCCTGACCGTCCACGATCGCCTCGATGGCTTCCCGTTTCTTCTCCTGCAACGCCAGGAACTTCTCCTCGACGGTGTTGCGGGTGATCAACTTGTAGGCGGTGACGACCCGCGTCTGGCCGATGCGGTGAGCCCGGTCGGTGGCCTGCGCCTCCACGGCGGGATTCCACCAGGGGTCGACGTGGATGACCGTGTCCGCCGCGGTCAGGTTCAGACCGACACCGCCTGCCTTCAGGCTGATGAGAAAGACGGGAATATCCTCCTGCTCCTGGAACCGGCGCACCACATCGCCGCGGTTCTTCGTGGAACCGTCGAGGTAGGCAAACTTGAGCCCGCGTTCCCCGAGCAGGGGAACGAGAAGCTGGAGCATGCCGACGAACTGGCTGAAGACGAGCACCCGGTGGTTGCCCTCCACGGCCTCGAGAAGCAGTTCCTCGAGAGCGTCGCCTTTCACCGAGGCCTCCCTTTCCTCGATGTCCGGCAGGCCCAGCAGCCGGAGATCGCAGCAGACCTGACGCAGCCGGAGCAGGGCGGTCAGCGCCAGCATGCGGCGGCGGCCGCCGGAAGCCTCGGAGAGGGTCTCCCGGCTCTCCCGGAGGATCTGTTCGTAGACCGCCTGCTGCCTCGGCTTGAGGTCGCAGTAGACCACCTGCTCGATCTTCTCCGGCAGATCGGCGGCGACGTCCCGCTTGAGCCTCCGTAGAATCACGGGACGGAGGCGCCGGGAAAGACGCTGGCGGGCCCTTTCGTCCCCCCGGTCGACCGGTTTCTCGAAGCGCTCGGCGAACTGGGTCCGGTTGCCCAGGTATCCGGGCACGGCGAACTGGCAGATGGACCAGAGATCGCGGACCGAGTTTTCCAGGGGAGTTCCGGTGAGGGCGAATCGGTAGGCCGCCCGGATGCGGTGGGCCGCCCGGGCCACCTTGGACTCCGGGTTCTTGATGTGCTGGGCCTCGTCGAGCACGACCGTGGTGAACTCGCCCCGCTCCCGCCACTTCGCCTCGTCGCGGCGGAGCAGGGCATAGCTGGTGACGAATAGGTCGGCGTCCGTGTTCTCCTCGTAGACCCGGTCGCGCTCGGGTCCCTCCAGGGCCACGGCGCGGAGGTCGGGGACGAATTTCTCCGCCTCGGCGATCCAGTTGGAGACGAGCGAGGACGGGCAGACCACGAGGGTGCTGCCCCCGATGGTGTGGATGAGGCACAAGGTCTGCAGCGTCTTCCCCAGCCCCATGTCATCGGCCAGGATTCCGCCCATGCCCCGTCCGGCCAATCCCAGCATCCAGTCGACCCCCTCGGCCTGGTAGGGGCGCAGGATCGAGGCGAGCCGGGGATCGAGGGGTTCGAACTCGTACTCGGGGTCCCACGGTGATCCGCCGCGCAGGGCAATGCCCGCCGCCTCGGCGGTCTCGCGCAGGAATCCGGCCTGGTTGCGATCAATCCGGTAGAGGCCGGGCTGATCCTGCCCCGGATCGGTGTCCGCTACCGTCTCCCGGATCTGTTCGATGAAATCGGCATCCACCACACCGATCCTCCCGCTTTTGAGCTTCTGTCCCCGCTGTCCCATCTGGAGGATGCGCTGAATCTCGGCGGACGAGACGGGCTCCCCCGAAGGAGTGGAGAATTTCACCTCCATGGTGAACCAGCTCTCCCCCGTACCCCGGAAATCGAACTGCGCCTCCACCGGTTCCACCTGGCCACGGGCATGGAGGAATCGTTCTCCCACCGTGATTTTCCAATCCGGATCGAGCCGGGGCACCTCGTAGGCGAGCCATCGCAGGATGGCGGCTTTGTCCTTGAGCACCCAGAGCCCGGGTTCCCTGCGTTGGAATCCGCAGGCCTCGAGCAGGTCCATGGCATCGTTCTCACGCTCCCGATCCGCAATGGCGCCGTCGACGAAGCGCAGCTCTCGCCGGTCGGCGGGTTCCGTGGTATCACCGTAGCGAAAGTCGAGGCGGGCCTCCTGGTGATTGAGCGATCCCTCGAGCCGGAGAAGGACCACGGGCGGACGCACCCGGGGCAGGCGCGACCAGACATCCTCATCCACCTCGAACCAGGTGGCGAGCTGTTCCCGGTGCCGCACCAGGCTGTCCGGGTCGAGGCGAAACCCCTCTCCCAGCAGACCGATCATTTCCGGGGGCAACCCGGGCGCCACGGGATGAATTCGATCCCCGAGAAGCACCCAGGCCCGGTCTTCGTTCAGCAGAGGCGTGGCCTCGCCGGGCCAGTCCGCTGCGATGGTCTCGCCCCGGAGCCGCAGGGCCGGGCGGTGGGGGCGCCACGAGACGGCGATGCTCCGGTCCCGTCCGAGGCTGACCCGGGGGTGACCGGCGAGAACCGAGAGCAGTCGCAGGAAGGCGTCGCGCGTCAGGCTGAGGGAGGCGGGCACCTTCTCCGGCGAGAGCACCTGGAGTTCACGGAAGACGGCAGCGTCGCGGGCCTCGAGAAAGAGGGATCGTCCCTTCAGGGAGGAGAGCATCTGTTTCCGCCCGTCGCTCCAGGTCTCGATCCCGAGGAGAACGGCACCCTTGGCCCACGCCGAGGGAAGATCCGGCGAGAGCACGTAGGAGAACTCGATCGGCAGGCTATCGGCGTCCGCCGCCTCGACGAGTTTCGGCCAGTCGGGAGACAGGGGCACCGCCTGCTTCCGCGGAACGGCCCCCGTCGCCCCATCGGATCGAAGAGGCTTCTTTGCCGTGGGTTCCAATACCTCCAGCCCGACGGCGAGGGCGTGGGCACAGATGATGCCGTCGCGCTTGGCCCGGAAACAGGGGCAGAGGTTCTCCAGGTTCGTCGGCGACAGAACCCGCATGCGCACGGCGAGTTCTTTCCCGCTGTGGAGAACCCGGCCCGCGAGCACTCCGGACTGGTAGGAGGCATCGCTGACCTTCCCGGACCGGTGGATCTGCCGGGCCTCTTTCATCTCTTTCCACCCCCCCGCATCCATGAGGAGCTTGTCGGAAAGGGCGATCTCGGAGGAATCCATGGGACCCCGATCTACCGTGACTCCGGGCCTGAGTCAACCGGGTTGGTTGGACGACCCGAGGGGGTTGGCCGGGGTTGAGCAAGCTGCCGGTCAGGGACGCTGGAGGCGGAAGGCACCTTCCTGATTGCGCCGCTCGTTGGTGTAGGTGGCGTGGAATTTTCTGCCCTTGACCACCCCGTCGTGGGCGAAGGTTCCGAAAAGCCCCAAATCCTCCTCACCCGAGACCACGTAGCCCCCCTTGCCCGGCGCGACGTCGAAATACACTTTGTAACCGCCCCGGAAGATGCGGAACCAGGTGGCGTGGTACCAGAACTCGTAGATGCCCTTCTCATCGGTGGGAGAGGCGATGCAGCGAAGGTCGCCCTCGTGACCGTTGGTCTCGGTGCGCCAGGTGCCTTCCCATGGCCCCGCCACGGAGTCGTCGATATCCCCGGCCTCATAGGCGGCCACGGACTCTTCCCAGGCCGACTCAAAACCGATCCCGGCGCATCCCGCGAGGAAACAGGCCGGGAGGGCAACAAACAAGAACAGAAGCGATTTCATGAACAAACAGCGGCGGATTTCCGGATCTCCGATATTTCCCCGAATCCCCGCTGTCAAGAAGCAATCTCGGATTCAGCCCCGGATCACCGTCGCCGTGTCGAGCAGCGGCGTCCGGGGTGCGGGGTCGATGGCGCCGAGGCTCGCGAGTGCCCCACTCCGCACGAGGGGAAAACGCGAGAGATCTCAGTAACTCTTCGCAAATATCACGCGGCCTTCAGCCTTTTTGCCCGTGTAGATGCACTTTCCGCCCCCTTTGCCTCGCAGGTCCTCTTCCTTTGGGATGCACCGCACCGTGACCTTCAGTTCCTGTTGCAGGGCGGCCTCGTCCTCGGCACTCCCCGCCCAGGGGACCAGGGCAAACCCGCCGTGAATCCCGGGTTTTTCCTCGTCTTTCGGAGTGAAAAACTTCCGGAATTTCTTCATATCGCCGATCTCGACGGTGTGCGCCTCGCGGAAGGCGGCGGCACGCTCCAGGAGGTTGTCCTGGATCGACTGGAGGGTGGCCCCCATGCCGGCCACGGCCTCTTTGGTGGCGAGGAATTCCTTCTCCTTGTGTCCCCGGTCGCGACGGGCCATGGCCACGTTGCCCTTTTCCAAGTCGCGCGGACCGATCTCAATCCTCACGGGCACGCCTTTCTTGATCCACTCCCAGGTTTTCTGGCCGCCCCCGATATCCCGGTCGTCGATCTCCACCGAGATGAAATCCCCTTTGTATTTCCGTTTTTTCAGGGCACTGGCCAGCTGGCGACACGCCTTGAGCACCGGCTCGCGCTGCTCGGGTTTCGGCGCTATGGGCAGGATCACCACCTGGGTTGGGCTCACCCGGGGGGGCAGAATCAATCCGTCGTCGTCGGCATGGGCCATGAGCAGGGTTCCGATCATCCTCGTGCTCACCCCCCAACTCGTGGTCCAGGCCAGTTCCCGTTTGCCTTCCCGACCCTCGAACTCGATCCCCGCCGCCCGGGAAAAATTCTGGCCCAGGAAATGCGACGTGCCCGCCTGGATGGCCTTTCGGTCCTGCACCATCGCCTCCACGGTGAAGGTGTTGAGCGCGCCGGGGAAACGTTCCGCCTCGGTCTTCTCGCCGGGCACAACCGGGATGGCGAGATGATCGCGCAGGAAGGTCTCGTAGATCCCGTGCATGCGATGGGTTTCCTCCAGGGCCTCCTCCTTCGTCTCGTGGGCGGTGTGCCCCTCCTGCCAGAGGAACTCGGCGGTGCGGAGGAAAAGCCGGGGCCGCATCTCCCAGCGCATCACGTTGGCCCACTGGTTGATGAGCAGGGGCAGATCGCGATAGCTCTGCGTCCACCGGGCAAAGGCGGCTCCGATGATGGTCTCGGAGGTGGGACGAATTACGAAGGGCTCGGTGAGCTTGCCCGAGGGAACCATCTTGCCGTCCTGCAACTCGAGGCGGTGATGGGTGACCACGGCGCATTCGGTGGCGAAGCCCTCCACGTGGGCGGCCTCTTTCTCCAGATAACTCACCGGTATGAGCAGGGGAAAATAGGCGTTGCGATGCCCGGTCTCCTTGAACATCCGGTCGAGCTGTTGCTGCATTTTTTCCCAGAGACCATAGCCCCACGGCTTGATCACCATGCACCCACGAACCTCGGAGTTCTCCGCGAGGTCGGCGGCACGAACCACCTGTTGGTACCATTCGGGAAAATCCTCGTTCCGGGTGGGGCTGATCGCGTTCTGTATTTCTTTCGCCATGATCGAATCGGGCTAAAGGGCGGGGAGTCTACTTCGGGTTCGATCAAATTCCAGCGATTCCTGTGGCGGAGGGTCTGGCTTTTGCGGCGGTCCCTGCCGGGCGCCCACGTGGCAGCTCAGCAGTTCAGGCCTCCCCGGAGGTTTGGCCCTGCTCCAGCTCGCGAACCATCTTCTCGAACTCCTTCGAGGGCCGGGCATAGGACGGATATCCCTCCGCATCCTCCGCCGGCAGGTACCGCCAGTGCTTGTACATCCACAACCAGGGTTCCGGATTTTCCCGGATGACCTGCTCGAAGACATCCCAACAGGCCTGCGCGATGGCCTGTCCGCTGTCCTCGGGCCCGAAATTCAGGGGCCGGTAGCCCTGCATGTGGTAGCGCCCATCGGGGAGGGGAAACGCCATCCCGGGTATCACGGGCAGCCCGGTGCGCTTCTGCAGTTCGGCGTGAATCGCGGTGACGCAGGTCTTCCGCCCAAAACAGGTGATCACCGTGGCGGCCTTGCTCGGAGGGATGGTGAGGTCGGAAAGGAAGGCCGCGTGCCCCCCGTTCTTGAGGGCCCGCAACAGCTTCATCAGCGCGTGCCTCTGGGGGATGACTTCGTGCCCACTGACCTCTCGGTTGCGCCGGTAGATCTCGGTGAGAGCCTCATTCTTGAAGTCCTGGGCCACCACGGTGAATCGGTAGCCCCGAAATCCCATGAACAGGGAGATCCACTCGAAGTTCGAGTAGTGAGGCGTCACCCAGATGGCTCCGGTGTCCCGGGCGCGTTCCACCGCGTCCATGTCCTCCGCGTCGAGTTCCACAACCTCGGAATAGTTTTCCGCCGTCAACCGGGAACTGCGCAGCTGATCGATCACGGTCCGGGCAAAATTCAGGTAGGAGTTCCGCGCGATCTGTTCGATCTCCGCGGGAGTTTTCTCCTCCCCGAAGACCAGGGTGAGGTTCTCCAGAGCGAGTTTGCGGCCCCTCGCGTCCAGGCGAAAGGCCAGCTTGCCCAGACCGATCCCGATGCGGTGGGCGATCCCGGAAGGGAGTTTCGGAATCAGGGACGCGAGCGAGATCAGGGAGATCCATTCGATCTTGTAGCGGAGTTTCTTCCAGGTCGACATCGCGGCTTCGGCTATTTCGGGCTGATCACACTACTGGATGAGAAAGCCGCGCCTGGCAAACAACGGGCGCCGGGAAAGCGGATCGCGGGCAGGTGTCGTATAGTCCGCGATGCATCACCAGCGATTTCTCTCTCTGCTTCGCCGGATCCTCTCCACCCCGACGGCTCCTTTTCACGAGTACCACGTCGCCGCCCTGATCCGTGAATTGCTGGGATCGCTCCCCCGCACCAGCGTCGAGAGCGACGACTATGGAAACCTGGTCGCGCGCTATCGGAGGGGTCGGAGCCGGCCGCTCCTGGCCTTCGGCGCGCACATGGACCACCCCGGCTGGGTCAAGCGGCGGGGGCGGGCCAAGTTCCTCGGGTGGGTGCCGCAGGAGCGTCTTGACTCCCATCCCGTGGAGTGGTTCGGGTCCTTCGGCATGTGGCAGCTGACCCCTTTCGCCCACGAAGGCGACCGCATCATCTCCCGGGCCTGCGACGACCTGGTCGGCTGCGCCGCAATCGTCGCCCTGCTCTCGGAACTGGAACGGCGGGGGGAGGAGGCTGACGTTTTCGGCATCTTCACCCGGGCCGAGGAAGTCGGTTTTCATGGCGCCGCCGCCCTGGCACAGAACTGGCCCCTGCCCGAGGGAGTACGTTTCGTCTCCCTGGAAACCAGCGAGGCCCGCGGCAGCGCAAGGATGGGAGAGGGGCCCGTGATCCGCGTAGGCGACCGCGCCAGCGTCTTCGACGATGCCGTCACCGCGGAACTGGTGGACGCCGCCCGCGCCGCCAAGGTTTCTTTCCAGCGCTGTCTTCTCGACGGCGGATCCTGCGAGGCCACCGCGATGAACCTCTACGGCATCCCCGCCGCGGGGATCTCCGTGATTCTGGCGAACTACCACAACATCGCCGCCGATGAGGGAATGGCCGAGGAATACATTTCCCTCCAGGACGCAAAAAACCTCGTCAAGATCATTCTGACCGCGGTCCTCCGGACGGCAGCGAAGGATCGCGAATCCTCCAAAGACGCCCTCCGCGCCCGGATAGAGAAGCGGATCGCCGACCACGAGCCCTACCGAATCGACGCCGAACCCTGCTGGGAGAAGGCGACTCACGGCGCTGCCTGAGGCGCGCTCTCGCCCCCGGTCGGTCGTCGCATTCGCGGTTTTGACGATCCGCTCCGAGGTGAACATAGTCCGGACATGCGAATCCTCTGCCTCTTCACCGGTCTCGCCCTCCTCAGTATCCAGGCCCTCGACGCCAAGCAGCCCAACATCGTCCTCATCATCTCGGACGACCAGTCGTGGACCGACTACGGATTCATGGGGCACGAAGTCATCGAGACACCCCGGCTCGACGAACTCGCCTCGCGGAGCGCCGTGTTCGAGAGGGGCTACGTGCCCACCGCGCTCTGCCGGCCTTCCCTCATGACGCTGGCCACGGGCCTTTACGCCCACCAACACAAGGTCAGCGGCAACGATCCCTCCCACGCACTGGCTCACCCGAAACGCGAGAGCGAGGCCTACGAAGAACTCCGCGCTCAACTGATTTCTCAGATCGACCGTTTCCCCACCGTGCCGCAGCTCCTCGGAGACGCCGGTTACCTCAGCCATCAGTCGGGCAAATGGTGGGAGGGCAATTACCGCAGGGGCGGGTTCACCCACGGAATGACCCGGGGCTTTCCGGAAAAAGGAGGTCGTCATGGTGACGACGGACTCAGGATCGGACGCGAGGGGATGGAGCCGGTCTTCTCCTTCATCGACATGGCGGTCGAGGAAGAGAAACCGTTCTTCGTCTGGTATGCGCCGTTCCTCCCCCACACCCCGCACAATCCACCGGATGAATTGTTCGAGAAATACGCGGCGAAGGTCGACTCCCCCCACGTGGCTCGCTATTACGCGATGTGCGAGTGGTTCGACCAGACCTGCGGCCAACTCATCGACTACGTCGCGGAGAAAGGGCAGACCGATAACACCCTGATGGTCTACGTCTGCGACAACGGCTGGATCCAGAGCCCCGACCAACGGGGTTTTGCCCCGCGATCGAAGCAATCTTGCTACGAGGGCGGGGTGCGGCAGCCCATTCTTTTCTCCTGGCCGGCCCGGATCGCACCGGGAAATCGCGGAGATCAACTCTGCTCCAGCGTCGACATCGTGCCGACCATGCTCGCCGCGGCCGGAGTGGACATCCCGGCGAACCTTCCCGGGTTCAACCTGCTTCCCGTTCTGGAGTCAGGACGCCCCGCCCCGCGGGAGCGGGTACTCGGCGAGGGATTCGCCCACGACATCGCCGATCTGGATGACCCCGATGCCTCCCTGCTCTACCGATGGGTCGTGGAGGGAAAATGGAAACTCATCCTGACCTACGACGGCGCCGTGGGCCGCTACGCCGACAAACACCGCCGAAAAGAGCGGCGCCCCCAGCTCTTCGACCTGATGACCGCCCCCCACGAGACCACCAACCTGGCGGCGGATCACCCCGCAGTGGTGGCCCGGCTCGCCCGCACCATTCAGGACTGGTGGCCATCGGACCGAAAGGTGTTGACCACCTGGGAGTAGCTTTGAGAAAAGGGAGGCATGGGTGAAACGGGAGATAAGGGCGAAACCTGGGGAGAATTCCTCTTCATCAACAACAACAACACCCGAACCAAGTTCGCCCTCTCCTCGCGCCGGAAACTGCTGGCCCACCACGCCATCGATACCTCCTCGGTATCCCTCGACTCGGTGGCGGAATCGATCCGCGGCTGGCGCTACCACCGCGTGGTGATCGCTTCGGTGGTGCCGCGCGATCTTCCCGTCCTGCTGGAGAGCCAGGAGGGATTCCCCGTGCTCGTGGTCAATCACGAGGTCGCGCTGGGCGTGGAGATTGACTTCCCCCGCCCCCAGACAGTGGGAGCCGACCGCCTCGCCAATGCCGCGGCGGTGGCGGATATCGCCGCCCGGGGTCGGCCGGTGGTGGTGGTCGACTTCGGCACGGCCCTCACCTTCGACATCGTCGACGATCGACCCGCCTACATCGGGGGGGTGATCGCACCGGGACTCGACTCGATGACGCATTACCTCCACCGGAGAACAGCTCTGCTCCCCCGCATCGAGATACGGGAGCCGGAGGGCGCCATCGGAAAATCGACCGAGCACGCCATGCTCTCGGGAGCTTTCCACGGCTACCGCGGTCTGGTTTCAGAAATCCTCAAGCAGATCGAAAAAGAACTTGGAGCCGCACCAAAAGTCGTTGCCACAGGCGGATATGCTGATTTGATATCGCGCGATCTCGACCAGATCGACGAAATCCTTCCCCAACTCACCATGGACGGACTTCGCAGGATAGCGGTGTTGAATTATGACTGATAAGCCCACAATTGGGATCGATTTCGGTGGAACGTCGATCAAGATGGCGGTCACCTCAGGCGCGGATCTGATCAGCGACGTGGTGCGCATCCCCACCCGGGAGCACGACGACCCCGACATGCTTATCGACGAGATCACAGGCCGGGTCTCCCGGCTGCGCAACGCCTTTCCCGGCATCTGCGCCCTGGGTATCGGGGTGCCCGGGGCCATCGATTTCGAGCGCGGGATCACCTACAATCTCACCAATGTGCGGGGCTGGACGAACGTGCCGCTCCGCGACATCCTCCAGGAAAAGACGGGCTATCCCACCATCCTGGAAAACGACGCCAACTGCATGGCGTACGCCGAATTCAAGCACGGCGCGGGGCGCGGTTTTCGCAACGTGGGCTGTGTGACGCTGGGCACCGGAGTCGGCGGAGGTCTCATCCTCAACGGCGAACTCTTTCGCGGCAGCCGCTTCGCTGCCGGAGAGATCGGCCAGATGAGCGTGGACCTCTACGGTGTCGATGGGCCCTACGGAAACCGCGGAGCCCTGGAGCGTTACATCGGTAACCGCCAGATCGAGGCGCTGGCCCGGCAGAAATATTTCGATGCGGGCAAGGACCGGCCGGAAGACCTCAGCCCGGCAAACCTGGCCCGCCTCGCCAACGAGGGAGACGCCGTGGCCATGGCGGTCTGGGACCAGGTGGCCACCTACCTGAGCGCCTGTCTCATGAGCATCATCTACCTGCTCAATCCCGACGCCGTCGTCGTCGGAGGAGGCGTGGCCCACGCCGGGGACATCCTCTTCGAGCCCCTCCGGCAGAAATTGAAAAACTCCCTCACCACGGAGTGCTTTGATCACCTCGTCATCAGCCACGCCCGGTTCGGGAACACCGCGGGGATCATCGGCTGTTCCACCATGGCGCGGGAACTCGCCGAAATCGCCGAGCGGAAGACCCTCGCGGAGACCGTGCATTCCCCGTAGCCCCGGCGATGGGAAGTGAACCGACTCCTGCCTCCACGCACCCGGACTGCCGAAACCGCCGGCAAAAATGGTGCGCGATACTGGATTTGAACCAGTGACTCCCACCATGTCAAGGTGATGCTCTACCCCTGAGCTAATCGCGCAAAATGGGAAGCCTCGGCGGAGGCGAGATGGGCATTATGCACGCTCGCCAACGATCCGCAACTGGAATTCTGCCCGCCGGATGGGACAGTGAAGGCCTTCCCATGATTTTCCAGGAATCGACTTTTTCCTCCCGGGTCACCGGGTCAACGATCCATCGTCTCAGCGGCAGGCCTCCAGGGGGTGACACCTCTCGCGGCTCCGTCCTCGTCCTTCACGGATGGGGCGACAACCTCTCCTGCCACCATCGGGCCATGGACCTGTTCGGGGCGCGCGGCTACCGGGTCGAGGGATTCGACTGGCCGGGCAACGGCAAGTCCGCGGGACGGCGGGGCGATGCCCCCGGAGTGCTCGCCGCCGTCGAGTTGATGCACGAGGTCATCGCGTCGCTCGACGAACCCCCGGTGGCGGTTTACGCCCATTCCACCGGGGGGTTCCTTTTCTTCGCCTACCTCCGCCGCTACGGCATCGGCTTCCCGCTGCGCTGGGTGTGGCTCAGTTCACCCCTGATCAATCCCCTCCACAATCAGCCCTGGTGGAAGCGGGTCGTCGCGGATTTCCTCGCCACCTTTCTCCCGGGCCTGACCATCCCGACCGGTGTGACGCCCTCCCTCTGCTACCACGGCAGCGACCTGGAACCCATCGTTCACCCCCGTCATTTCCAGAACTGTCACGCCCTCATCTCGCTCCGCTTTGCCCGGGACCTGCTGGAGTGGCGCACCCGGGTCCAGCGCGCCGTCGTGCGGCTCCGGGATCCCGTTCGCTTCCTTCTGACACAGGGCGACGAGGATCACGTCTGCCACCCCCGCTACGCCTGGGAACTCTTTCACCGAGTCCCGGCAAAAGAGAAGACCCTTCTGGTCATGGACCGGATTCGCCACGAACCCCTGCGCGAGCCGGACAACGCCCGATTTCTCGGGGCCGTCCGCTCCTGGCTCGCCGCGCAGGCCTAGCGGCGAAGCGTCCGGGACCGGTTTCCGGAATTGACATCCCCTAACCGAATTGCGACACTTTCCGGACATGGCTGAATCATTTCACCTCCTGGTTGAACTGCCCGAGAAAGCGCACATTTCGCATCCATTCACCGGCGACCATGTCACGCTGGGACGGAGTCCGGAGAACGATATTCAACTCCTCGTGCGGGAAGTGTCGACGAAGCATTGTCAGTTCCAAAAGACCGAAAACGGCTACACGGTCATCGATCGGGGC
>CAZLUZ010000061.1:0-24764 GCA_964562825.1 uncultured Akkermansia sp. | reverse complement strand
CCCACTGGGTCTACCACACCGGGAAGGTGGTCGGTTCGCTGTGGGCCGGGCTGGGCGCGGTGCTGGGTATGGGACTCTACCTCGGTCTCTACGTGGGCATCTTCGGCATGTTCGCCGCCACGGTAGGCCGGCTGTCTCTGACCGGACCGGCCGAGGAGCGCAGACGCCGGCGGAACGTCAAAAAATCCTCGGTCGCCCACGCCATGAAAAAGGCGGAGGAACTCTTCGGCCAGTCGGTCCACGTCCTCCGTGTCGCTTTCCTCAATGGCGCCTGCTGGTGCGGTCTGGAATGGCTTCGCGGCATCCTTTTCACGGGTTACAGCTGGAATGGACTCGGCGTCGCCCTGAAGGACCACCTGATGCTCATCCAGTTCGCCGACACCATCGGGATGACCGGCTACGGATTCGTCCTCATGTTCGTCGGCGTGGTCGGCTTCGCCACCCTGCTCCGGTTCGGCCGCGAAATCCGCAACCGAGAGACGATGCGGCCCCACGTCGATTTTGCGGTCGCCATCACCATGGTCATCGGACTGTTCCTCTACGGATTTTCCAAGATCACGCGTCCCCCGGAAAACACTCTCGGAATCGATGTCCGCATCATGCAGCTCAACATTCCCATCGAGGAGAAATACTCCTCTGACGTGAAGGTGCGGAAGAACATCGTTCACCAGTATCGGGAACTGACCCGCGCCTTCCTCGATAACGGCGATTACGACTTGGTGCTCTGGCCGGAGACGGCCATTCCCACGGTGTTCAGTTGGCGGACCACCATGGAGTTCTTCGACGAGGAAATCCTGCGGGGCGAGGATTTCTATTTCCTCACCGGGATCGAGGACCAGGACGTGGAACGCCGCCTTTTCAACACCATCACCCTGATGAAGGGCACCGCCGACTCCTTTCAGATGTATGCCAAGATACACCTGGTGCCTTTCGGGGAGTTCGTGCCGGGGCGAAACTGGAAGTTTCCCGTATTCGACTGGATCTTCGGCGAAATCATCGCCCAGGATTTCACCCGAGGGGATAGCTACCACAATCTTTTCATGGAAAAGGATGGCACCAGGATCGCCATCATTCCCCTGGTCTGCTTCGAGGACACAGTGGCGCGGCACGCTCGCAAATTTGTCCAGGACATGCCCCAGATCATGGTGAACGTGACCAATGACGCCTGGTTCTACGACAGCGCGGAGCCACAGCAACATTTCGCCAACGCCCTGTTCCGCTGCATCGAACTGCGCCGTCCCATGATCCGCGCGGCCAACACGGGAGTCAGCGGGATCATCGATGAATTCGGCAGCATCTACGATCGCAACTCTCCGACCCCCTACAAGAGAATCATCCACGACGAAGAGACCGGCGACACCTTCATCCGCGGGAGCATGCCGGGCACGGTGGAAGTCGACCTCGATCCTCCCCTCACCCTCTACGCGCGGATCGGGGACAGCTTCTCGGTCGTCATGGGGGGCTTGGCCCTGCTCTCTTTCCTCATCGGACTCGTCCGTCCCCGGTGGGGAAACGCCTTTTGACACACGGGACCATCGCTTCCATCTTTTGCTTCGCCCCAGCCATGCCGCCATCCATCGATCCCGTCACCAACATTTTCGGAACGGCGGGGGAACTGGTCAAGCGAATCGCCGCCACCTTCCTCGCCTCCTGGGTGGCGCACCTCACGGGTGCTTTCTGCACTCTTTTCACCACCTGGGAAGATCTGCTCGGTCCTATCGGAATCCTGGTGGATTTTGTCGGGAACATGGAATGGGCCGGCTCCCTCCTGGCCGCGTTGTGGCCCTTTTCTCTCTTGGGTTACCTGCTGTCCGCACCTCTCTACGCCCTGTTTCTCGTCGCCATCCTGGGATGGTGCCTGATCAAAATCTTTTTCTCGGATGAACCCATTCTCCTGTGGAGCCTCATCATGACTTCGGCCCTGGCTCCTGGTCCAGTCCTGGTGTTCGGGGAAGCCTCGTCCTGGGTTCCTCTGGTGTTCTTCCAGATCGGGCTGGGCGCCGGTATCTGGTATGCTCTCGAGCTGGACTACCCGCATGTGACGGAACGGGTCAAGCAATGGTTCGACCGATAGTATGGATCTATCCGACATGCGCACCGACTATCGCCCGGAACCACTGACCCGCTCGGGTCTGGCTCCGGACCCTCTGGACCAGTTTTCCCTCTGGTTCGACGAAGCCGTGTCTCGCGAGGTGATCGAGCCGAACGCCTTCAGTCTGGCCACGGCGACCCGGGAAGGAGCGCCCTCGCTACGCACCGTCCTGCTGAAGTATTTCGATGCGGATGGGTTTGTCTTTTTCACCAACTACGAGAGCGCCAAGGCGCGGGAGATCGAGGCCAACGCGAAGGTTTGCATGCTTTTTCCCTGGCTCTCCCTGCAGCGCCAGATCGTGATCAAGGGCGTCGCGGCCAAGGTATCCCGGGGCGACTCCCTGCGGTACTTCCTCAGACGTCCCCGGGACAGCCAACTCGGTGCCTGGATCTCACGCCAATCCGAGGTGATCTCGTCGCGCCGCCTGCTCGAGGCGAAACTCGCCGAAGTCCGGGAGAAATTCGCCCGCGGCGATGTCTCCCTGCCTCCCTTTTGGGGGGGATACCGGATCCGCCCCGACTCCTACGAATTCTGGCAGGGCTGCCCCCACCGGATTCACGACCGCTTTCTCTATCGGCCCTCGGATGAGGGGTGGTCGATCGAGCGTCTTTCGCCCTAGCGCGTCCTGAGCGGGGGCACGCTCCCCCGGTGCGACGCCCGATCCGCCCGGCGAAGTCCGTTCACATTCCCCGGAGCGAACCGAATCCCCCGTCGATACCGATGACTTGACCGGTGATGAAACCGGAGTCCTCTCCGAGGAGAAAGGTGACCATGCGGGCGATTTCGCGGGCATCGCCAACCCGCTTCAGGGGGTGCCGCTTCGCCGAAGCCTCGGCCTTGTCCTCCGAACCCAGGAGCGAGGACGCCAGCGGGGTGTCGGTCAACGAGGGTGCGATTGCGTTCACCCTGATCCCCGGGGCAAGTTCCGCGGCGAGAGATCGCGTCAACCCCTCCACAGCGCCCTTGGCTGCAGCGATGCTGGCGTGGAAGGGAAGCCCCGTCTGCACCGCCACCGTGGAGAACAGCACGATCGAGGCGCGATCCGCTTTTTTCAACGCCGGAAGCGCCTGGCGGATCACCCGGGTCGCCCCGAGGAAGTTGATTCTCCAATCCTGTTCGAAGTCGGCGTCGGTGAACCGGGGGAAGGGTTTGAGCGATATCGTCCCGGGAAAATAGACCAGTCCGTCGATCGCCTCGGGCAGATCGAGCTCGGCATCGTCTGCGGTCACGTCGAAACGCTGTGCCGCAACCCCTTCGATCGACTCCAACGCATCGGGGCTTCGCAGTGCGGCCGTGATCCGACTGCCCTGCTCCGCGAGAAGCCGCACGGTTTCCAATCCGATTCCCGAGTTTCCGCCTATCACAAGTATGTCTTTAGCCATAGGCACAGGGTTACGAATTCGCTCTCGGCGCGGTGTGCGCCTTCGCCGAATCCTCGTGCCACCAGCCTTTCGGGAGAGCTTCACTTGATCGGAGGCGGAGCTACCCCGATGATGATCCTGCCACCTTGTCCGGCCCGTCTCCGCCATGCGCATCGTCTGTATCAGCGACACCCACGGTCTGCATCGCCGCATGGCCCATCCCATCCCCGAGGGCGACCTGCTCCTGCATGCGGGCGATCTCACCGGCGGGGGACGCCTCGATGAACTCCCCGAGGTGGAGGCCTTCCTCGCCGGTTTGCCCCACCAGCACAAGATCGTCATTCCGGGAAATCACGACTGGTGTTTCCAACGGGATGAGGAATCTGCCCGGGGAATCCTCCGGTCCGCCACCTGCCTTATCGACGAGGCGATCGCGGTGGGAAACCACCTCATCTGGGGTTCTCCCTGGCAACCGGAGTTCAACGACTGGGCCTTCAACCTCCCCCGCGGACCGGCGCTGGCGGAAAAATGGGCGCGCATCCCACGGGATGCCTCGATCGTGATTACCCACGGTCCCGCGCAGGGCATTCTCGACCGCAACGCTTCGGGAGAGTCGACCGGTTGCCGCGATCTGAGGGACCGGCTGGAGGAAATCGGCCCGTCTGTCCACTTGTGTGGGCACATCCACGAGGCCTACGGAATCCATCGGGGAAGCGAAACGCTGTTCGTGAACGCCTCGATCTGCAACCTGGCCTATCGGCCGCTGAATGCCCCCGTCTGCCTCGATCTCCCGGAAATGGCCTCTTGACACGAGCGCCGCAAATTCGTAAATTCCGCCCCCGCCCACCACCTCTCCGGTGGAAATGGGCCTCCAGCAATGAATCAAGAACACCAATCCAGTAGATGCCAGAAGTAGATGTCAAAAAGGGAGAGTCGATCGATCGCGCTCTGAAACGCCTGAAGGGAAAGATGGAATCCGAGGGAATCCTCGAAGAGATGCGCCGGCTGCGCTCGTTCGAGACTCCCACCCAGAAGGCCAAGCGCAAAGCTCGTGCCAATGCCAAGCGCAATCGCAACCGGATCCGCTTCACCCTCAACGACAATCGTCCCCCTCGCGACCAGGAGGGAGAGAGCGAGTAATCGGGCCCCCAGGTTCCCCATTCTCGCCTGAACCACCCGAACCGGCGCCACCCTCTCTACTCTGGAGAGCCGGTCACCCCGCTTCCCCACCGATCTTCTCTCGGGACACGCTCGCTGCCGCATCGTTGCATTCCCCGCGACCTCGTTCTAACATCCTGCTGTCATGGCCATCCTTTCCGTCCTTCTGACCTCCATCATCATCATCGTTAGCATCCTCCTCGTGCTGATTGTTCTGGTGCAACGGCCCAAGCAGGAGGGTCTCGGAGCAGCTTTCGGCGGTGGAACTTTCGATTCCGCCCTGGGTGCCCACGCCACTGACATCTTTCAGAAGATCACCGCCTATCTCGCGGCCATCTTTTTCGTCTCCGCAATCGGCCTCGCTATGGTGAAATCCCGCCAGTTCGCCGCCTCGCCGGCCAGCGACGTCCTGGAGAAAGTCGAAAACCGCGAAGCGCAATTCCCCCCGATCCCTCCGACAGCCACCAGTTTCCCCGCCGACGGAGATACCGGAGCTTCTCCCGAAACGGTCGAACCCGCCGCTGAGACCGAGTCCTCCGAAGGCGACGCTCCCGCGGAGGGGAACGCCGACGAAGCTCCCTCGCAGTCTGAACCTGACGGAGTCTCCGACACCGACACTCCCGACGGGAATGCCGAGACTACCCCAGAAGCCGCCCCACCGGTAACGGGAGGCGAAGCCGACGGCTCATCACCGGCACCCGGTCCCGGCGATGGTGCTGCGGAACCAGCGGCCGAGTCGGGCAAAGGGGGACAGTAATGGGGGCGGAATCTCCGCTTCTCGTCATCCCGCCCGGGGCACCCGGGCTCCCCCGGCCGTGAAACAGGCTCTGGCCATCCCCCTGCAGTTTGTCGCCTACCTCGGCTTCCGGGCGGCCGAGGGGATCATCGGTCTCCTCCCCCTCTCGGCATGTCTCTCCCTGGGAGCCGCCCTGGGCTCCCTCGCCCACTACCTGTCTCCGCCCCTCCGGCGGCTCGTGGTGCGAAACCTGACCATCGCCTACCACGGAGAGATGGCGCGCTCCGAGATCGAGACCCTGGCAAAACGCCATTTTGCCGCTCTGGGGCGCAACCTCCTCGCGAGCATGCGCACCGCGCTGATGAGCAACGAGGAGATCGAGGCGATCGTGACGTACGACGGGGTGGAAAACTTCGCCCGCGGAATCGAGGCGGGAAACGGCGTGATCGGAGCTCTGACCCATACTTCCAACTGGGAACTCTATGCCCGCATCGCTCCGCTGGGCGGGGACGTCGCCTTCGGCACGATCTACCAGGGCATCCGAAATCCCTTCATCAGCAGACTGATCGTGCGAAGACGCAGTGCTCTCGGGACGCGCCTTTTCGAGCGGGCCGAGGGATTCCGCGGGCCTGCGGATTTTCTTCGCCAGGGAGGCGCCCTGGGAGTGCTCATGGACCAATACCCCGGGCTCCGGGGGATGTGGGCGCCGTTTTTCGGGCGCCTCACCCCCACCACCACCCTGCCCGCGCTGCTCAGCCTCCGCACCGGGGCGCCGGTCATGTTTGTCGGAATGAACCCGGACGGCCCAGGAAAGTGGAAGATCACTTTCCACCCGCCGATCTACCCTCCCGAGGACAGAGCTGACAAGGATGCCTTCATCCGAGGAGTCACTGCGGAACTGAACGAAAAACTCGCCGCCAACATCCGCGCGCATCCGGAGGAGTGGTTCTGGGTGCACAATCGCTTCAAATCGAGCGGTCAGGATATCTTCCCCTACCTGAGGAGATTCGAGATCGCGATGCCGGAGGGTTCGGCAACCTCGGATTTCACCCCTTGCTACCTTCTCCTCCGATCGCCCAACCCGCTCGGAGATGCCTGCATGGCTCTACCCGCGGTGCGGGCGGCGAAGCGGGGACGGCCGGACGCCCATATCACCATCCTGTGTCGGAAAAACCTCGTCCCGCTCTGGGAGCGGCAGCCCGAGGTGGATGACATCATCGCCATACCCGGTCGACCCTCTCCCGGAGCCGTGGGGCGCCTGATCCGGGAACGCCGACCCTACTACGATGCCGCCATCCTCTTTCCCAACTCCACGCGCTGCGCCCTGGAGGTTCGGTCCGGCGGCGTCCCCATGATCTACGGCTACGCCGGGCACCTGCGCGAGCGGATGCTGCGTTGGGTGGTTCCGGAACCGCCCGCCGATCCCCCGCCACATCATCGCGACCGTTACCTGCATATCGTCGCAAGTCTCGGTGCCGACATCACCGGAACAGAGATCCTGTCGGAACCGCCCGCCCCGTCTCCGATCTATCTCGGTCAGAAACGCTGGCGCATCTGCCTCAGCCCGGGGGCCGAGTTCGGCGAAGCCAAACGTTGGCCGCGGGAGAGATACGCCGAGACCGTCTCCCGCCTGCGCCGGGAACTCCCGGAGCACATCATCGAGATCTCCATCGTGGGCAGCCTGGCGGAAGCATCCCTGGGCGAGGAGCTTGCCGCGCAGATCCACCATCCCCGGGTCAACCTCGCGGGCCGGACCACCATCGGCGAGTTGATCGATCACCTCTCTTCGTGTCATCTCGTGCTGAGCAACGACACCGGGACGATGCACCTCGCCGCCGCCCTCGGAGTCCCCACGGTGGCGATCTTCGGTTCCACCGATCCCGACCTGACCCGCCCCTCGGGAGAATCGCACCGCGTTATCCGGGAAAAAGTGGAGTGCAGTCCGTGTTTCAAGCGAACCTGCCCCATCGATTTCCGCTGCATGACCCGCATCAAGACCGAACAAGTGGTCCGCGAACTCCGCGAGATGATGCGGGCCTGACCGGGCTCGGAAGGAAACCCGGTTGACCTCGGCTGCGGTCTCCCGGAAGCTTTCGCCATGAGCGAATACCGAACGCCGCCGCAGCTGCCGCAGCCCGCCGAGGAAAAGGGACATGCGGTCAAGATCGCGACGGGGTGCGGCCTGGGATGCCTCGCCGTTGTTGTGGCGGCGGGCTTCATCGCTTTTTTCCTCTACCGATCGGTCGAGTCGAAAGTCGAAGAGTTTGCCTCTTATGTCCCGGCAAAGCCCCTGATCATCGAGTATCCCGAGGTGCAGGCCGTGGAAGCGGAGGAGGTCATCCGTCGCTTCGACGATTTCCGTTCTGCGATGACCCGTTCGCGCACCGCGGCGCCCCTGATTCTCTCGGAACGGGACATCAACACGCTGATCCGTTATCACCCGGATTTTGCCGCCTTGGTCAACCGGACCCGGGTGGAAATTCGAAACAACACTCTCCACGGTATTGTGAGCGTCAAAGCGGAAGACCTGCCTTTTCGTCTCCCCCTGATTTCTCGGGCGCTCAAGGGAAAATACATCAATGGAACGGCGACGGTCCGATTGGGTGTTCGCGAGGGTCGCGCCGAAATGTATCTGCTGGATTTTTCTTTCGGAGATTACGCCGTCCCCGAAGACATTCTCGATGAACTGAAAAAGGAGAATCTGTTGCAAGGGGCCGAGAGCGACCCGGATTTGAAACCGCTGATCGAAAATCTCGACGAATTGGAGATCCGCGGCAATCTGCTCCACATCTATCCCAAGGGAACCCGACCCGACCCCTCGGAGCCCCCTCTCGCGTAGCCGCTATTTTTTCTCGTAGACTCCCTCGTCCCGTCTCTCCAGGACGGTGAAGCCTGCCTTTTTCGCATCGGTCACCGAGAAAGGCTTGGCGATCTGAGGGGAGGAAACTCTCCGGGAGATGAGCTTCTTCACCGGACGCTTGCACACCGGGCAGGTCTCCAGAGGCGGACGATCCAGGGGACGGCGGATTTCGAAACCCCTCCGGCAGGCCGGACAGGACTGCTCGGGATCGGATGCAACATATTCGTAGATCGGCATCACCTCAGCATGGCGCCTTCCGCCCTGGCGAGACAAGTCCCGAACCTACCAACTCGACTTGGTCACACCGGGAATCATGCCGCGAGAGGCGAGTTCCCGAAAGGCGATCCGGGACATGCGAAAACGGCGGAGATATCCTCGGCGACGGCCGGTAACTTCACACCGATTCACCACGCGGGTCGGACTGGCGTCGCGGGGAAGCAGGGTGAGAGACTCGTAGTCTTTCTCTTCCTTCAACTTCTTCCGGAGACGCGAATACTTTTTGACGGTGCGCGCTTTTCGGTTGTTGCGTTGGATCCAAGCCTTTTTTGCCATGAGGACGGACAATTTACTCCTTTTCCCGTTTTTTCAAGGAGAAAGGCTGATGGAGGTTGATAAAGCACCTGCTGTCCATCATATGTACATACATGGCCCGGATTCTCCCCCTTTTCCTCCGCTGCCTGCTCCTGGCGACGCCTCTCCTTCCCGCCCAGCCGGGAGCCGCCGAAATCGCGGAAGAGGAAGGGGACTGGCTGGAGTACTACTACCGGAACCCGACGCCCGACCGATTCGTCGAGATGATGAAAAACTGGTCCGATGACGGCACCCTGCGGGACCACGGGGCCCAGCCCGCCGTGATCGGTTTTCTCAGCCAGGTGCTGCGGCAGAACCGCGATCGCATCGCGGATTGGCACCGCGACCTAGCCGGGCGTCCCCCCGCCGATGCCATGGTCCTGAGCACGGCCATGCTTTTTTCTCGAACGGGAGAAGCCGACGCCATCTTCGAGGAGGTCACCGGTCGCAAGCCGCGCGACCGCGACCGTCCCCCCAAGATCCTCGACCTACCTCAGGCCCAGACTGCCACCGTAAGCATGCTCTGGGGCCATTTTTACGCCACCGGATCCGAGAGCCCGATTCGCCGGATCGTCCGCTGCTTCCGCTTCGAGGAAGCGCCGGAACGGCCCGAGGGGGTCGAGATTCCCGAGGGATACGAGCCCTTCTACCTCCGTCTCCCCCGACTCGCCTACGTGTCCCTGCTCTCCAACATGGACCGCCATCCCCGCGTCGTCGAAATCTGCAAAACGCTCTACCACGGCGATGCCGGTCTCCATCCGCTCGAAAAGACGAATCTCTACGACCTCCTCTCGGAGATCGAACCGGAGCAATACCCCCGCAAGACCGAAAACTCCGATCCGTGAGAAAACACCGGCGGGGCGAATAGCGCGCCGCAATCACCGTCCAGGTCGATCCGACAGGTCTCGACGATCGCCCTTTTCGGGATGGGCGACAACATCCGCCCAGCGATTCCCAATTGATGCGAGGGATTTCCCTCGTCCCGGGGCGTCTGTGAGGAGGTCTCTTTTTCCTCATCCTCCGAGCTTCCCCATGATCGACATCAGTGTTCTCTACACCGGGCTGGAAACCCCCAGCACACCGCACCGCTACGGGCGCTCCATCACCGGAATCCGGCCGCCCGAGCACCAGCGAATGAATCGGGCCCGCTCCGCGGCAGAGCGACGCCCCATCGTGGTGTGGAACCTGACCCGGACCTGCAATCTGAAATGCCAACACTGCTACACCAACTCGGAGAACCGTCGGTATGACGGAGAATTGGACACCGAGACCTGCAAGGCCGTGCTCGACGATCTCGCGGCCTTCAAGGTGCCTGCGGTCTTGTTTTCCGGGGGCGAACCACTGACCCGTCCCGACCTCTTTGAGCTGGCCGCCTACGCCCGTGAGAAGGGGCTCCACGTGGTGTTGTCCACCAACGGAACCCTGATCCGACCGGAAACCGCGCGCCGGCTCAGCGCCCTCGAATTTTCCTACGTGGGGATCAGCCTGGACAGTGCCCTGCCGGAAGTTCACGACCGATTCCGCGGAGTTGAGGGCGCCTTCGAGCGGACCATGAAGGGGTTTCGCAACTGCGTCGACGCCGGACAGAAGGTCGGCCTGCGGCTCACCCTCACACCGCAGACCTGTGACAACCTCGATCTGATCTTCGATCTCATCGAGCGCGAGGGCATCAATCGGGCCTGTTTTTACCACCTCTGCCCATCGGGGCGGGGCGAGAACCTGTTCCGGATGGATCCCGCACAGAGCAGGCGAGCCATGGACACGATTTTCGAGCGCACCCGGTCGATCAACGAATCGGGCCGACGGGTCGAGATCCTCACTGTGGACAACCACTGCGACGGGCCCTACCTCCTCATGAAGATGCGTCGGGAGCGGCACCCTCGCGCCGATCTGGTGGAGGAAATGCTGAAGTGGAATGGCGGCGCCCGGTATTCGAGCGGAGTCGGCATCTCCAATATTGATTTCCACGGCAACGTTCACGCCGATCAGTTCTCCATGGGCCGGACGTTCGGCAATGTCCGCGAGCGGCCTTTCTCCGAGATCTGGATGGACACGAGCCATCCGGTCATGGCGGGGTTGAAGGACCGCCTCACCCACCTCACGGGCCGCTGTTCTCGCTGCCGGTTTCGCGAGATGTGCGGCGGCGGTCTCCGCGCCCGGGCCGAAGCGGTCCACGGAGATCCCTGGGCTCCCGACCCGGGGTGCTACCTCACCGAGGAAGAGATCGCAAACTGATACCCGCGAGTCGTCCTGCGGACAGGTGAGGCTTAATCCGATCACCGGGTCGACGCCTCTGAATCGACCCCGCTCCCAAGAAAAAGCCCTCTAACTCACTGAGCTAGAGGGCTTTGAAGGAATTGCGGGAGACGGATTTGAACCATCGACCTTCAGGTTATGAGCCTGACGAGCTACCAGACTGCTCCATCCCGCGATATGAAAGGGATCTCTCCCAAAGAGGGTAAGCAACATATACTTCGGCGCTGCAATGGCAAGAAAAAAATGCTAACTTCTCCGGAAAGTCCTTCGGTCAGGCCGATTTCTTCAACACCCAGCGCAATTCGGAGGCGAGTCGATCGGCGGTGTAGGGTTTGGGCAGCGTGCCGGCGAAACCGTATTCAAGCGCAGCTCCCCTGGCCTGCTGCTCCAGGTAACCGCTGCTCACGATCACCCGCGCTGCGGCATCGATCCGCTTGATCTCCATGGTCGCCTCGAGCCCGGAGATTCCGCCAGGGAGCGCCAGATCCATGAGCACCACCCCAAAGGGCCGGTCCCGCTCCATCGCTTCCCGATATTTCTCGATGGCTTTTTCGCCACTCTCGGCCGGCTCCGGCTCATGGCCGAGTTTTTCCAGAATCGCGCACGCCAACGCCCTCATGGTCGATTCATCGTCGACCACCAAAACCCGGGTCGCCCCCGGTTGACCGCTCCCGGACCTGTCCGGGGCCGGATTCTCTCTAATCGTGATCATATCGTAACATCTCAGTCTCCTTAAAATGCAGTATAGCTTACCTTCTTGATTTCATCGAGGGTCGTCAACCCGGATAATACCTGGGTGATCCCTTCCTGGTAGAGAGTCATGAATCCGGATTTGAGGGCCGCCTTGCGCAACTCGGTTTGCGGGGCCTGACGCTCGATCAGATCGCCCAACTCGGCGTTGATCTCGCACATCTCCATCAAGGCGATTCGCCCGTTGTAGCCGATCCCGCGGCACTCCGGGCATCCGACGGCCTCGTAGATCGGCGCGCTGTCCGATTTTATCTTGAATCCTTGCCGGTAGAAGTGATCGATCAACTCCGGGCTCAGTTTCCTCGGCTTCTTGCAGTAGTTGCAGAGGCGTCTCACCAGGCGTTGCGCCTGCGTCAGAGCCAGCGAATCCCCCACCAGGTGAGGTTCGACTCCCATGGAAAGCAGACGGGAAACCGCCCGAAGAGAATCGTTGGCGTGCAGCGTGGTGAGGACGAGGTGACCGGTCAGGGCCGCATTGATCGCGGAAGTCGCCGTCTCCTCATCCCGGCACTCACCGATCAGAATGACGTCAGGGTCCGATCTCAGCAGGGCCCGCAGCCCCGTGGCGAACGTCAGCTCGTGAGTCGGATCGGTCTGCGTCTGGTTGATGCCCTCGATCTCGTATTCGATCGGATCCTCGATGGTGTGGATGTTGATCCCCTCTTCGTTGACCGAGTTGATCAGGGCGTAAAGGGTCGTCGTCTTACCCGATCCGGTGGGACCGGTGATGAGAACCAGGCCCTGATCCCGGCTCATCACCTTTTTGATGATCATGGTCTGCCTGCGGGAGAGGTTCAGGGTGGACAATTCCTTCACCCCGTCCTGCTTATCCAGGAAACGCATAATGACCTTCTGCATCTCGTTGCGGCAGGGCACCGCAGCCACGCGCACGTCGATCCGGCGCTGACCGATGGACATGGCAAACCGCCCGTCGAGCGCCTCCTGGCGGCTCTGGCTCATGTTCGAGTAATTCTTGATCAGCGCGATGAACCGCGGCATCATGTCCAGAGGCCCCGTGTAGATGGTGGTCAGCTTGCCGTCTATCCTCGCCCGGAAACGCACTACGTTGTAGTATTTCTCCATGTGGAGGTCGGATGACCGGGCCGAAATGGCGGTGTAGAGCACCCAGTGGATCAATTCCTCGGGCGAGTTGTTGATGCTCTGGGGATTGATGTCGGCGAGGTCCTCCGGCTCGATCTCCACCAGATTCTCGGTGTCGGCGAGGCTGAGGGTGGATGTCTTCACCTCGATCCCGGCGGTCTTGATCTGAGAGCTGCTCCGGGCGATCGCGGACTTGATGCTGCCCCGATCGGCGAAAACGGGAACGAACTCCACGGGATCGTTGCCCTGTGAGAGCCATTCGTCCTCGAAGGTGAAAAAGCTCTCCTCCGCGGTGAGCAGATAGACACGGTTCTCGGTCCGGTATACCGGGTAGACGATATGTTTCTCCAGCAGATGGGCCGAGAACTCCTCTTGTCGCGGAGCGTCCTCGGGATTGAAACAGAGAAAGGACGGTCCCTCGATCAGGTATTGGAGGGCGACCCCCAGTCCGGGTTCCATCTTGTCGAAGAAGAGACGGTCAATCTCACCGTTCTTCTCCGACGCCTCCCCGAAGAGCAGATTGAGCCGGTCGGTTTCCTTCTCGTCGAAGGGATATTCCCGGAGCAGCCACTGGAAGGCCGCCTCGAAGTCGTCGGTGGGAAATTGCGGGGCCCGCAGTCCCTCCAGGACATTGCTCTGAGGCAGAGGATTGGCAGACAGGCGCTGCACGAGATCCTTCCGGATTTCCTCGTATTGAATCTCCGAGATCACGACCCGAATGGCGAAACACGATGGCACCCCCCACATGTCCTCCGACTTGGGGTTGTGGTGAGCGAAGACGAGGAAGGGTCCCACCTGCGAGACCGGCAGCCATGGATTGTCGGAGTGGGGAAAACGTCCCAGCTTGCGCAGGATCGACTCCGCCCGGACCGAACAGGAGAGCCGGGGAAGGGTGACCGGAAGCATGCCGAACTGGACGGCCGTACCCTCCATCGACATCAGTCGGGCGCCGCTCAGCGGATTGGCACCAGGCACGGGCGAATCGCCCGTTTCCGGCGGAAACGCCACTGCCGAACTCGCGGAATCTGTTGCTGTCAGGCTGTTCATGGTGGGTGATTTGGCGGGATCGATCTCCGGTTCGGGAGATCGGCCCCGCATGTTAGATGGCGATACCGGTCCGAAACGTCCGGCCTCGCTTCAATACTCCGCGGTAAACAGCCCGACGACACTATCCATGAATGCCGCCACCTGGCCGTCGATATCCGCATCGGAATCGGGGGTTCCGGAATCGCCTTGCGGGGGTAATGGAAAGAGTCGCGGTCATCACGCCGCCCCCGCCCATGGGGACGGCAGCGGTCAGCCGGATGGTATCGCCTTCTCGGAAAACCGATTGGGTATAGGACGAGCTGGTCCCCGCTTCACCGAAGAGGGCCACGGAAAATACCGCTGCCGCAGTGTCGGCATACTCCGCTGGAATATCTCCGGTAATCTCGACGACAATCTCGGCGGGGACTCCATAGAGAATCGACTGCTCCTCGACCCTGTCGCCTACCGTCTCACCCACAGCCAGTTCGACGGCCTGGACGGTCGGATCAAGACTCGTCGTGATCACCCCGACTTCGGCAGGCGTCCCGGAGTCGGGAGTCCCGCCCCCGAGCGAGACGGGAATGGGATCCCCATCGACCGGTTCGGACTCCCCGGGGGCCAGGTCTCCGTCGTCCACCTGGCTCAGCGTAGGGTTCCCCAGGTTGGAGGCCGTCGGATTTACCGGCTGGAAGTCGTCGGGATGGATGTAATGCGTGGCCATGTCGCGCGACTCAAAATCGACCTTCAACCCCACTCCGTTCTCCCCGGGAACGGCCAGCCGCCAGTAACTCCCGGTCCAGATGATGCGGTAGTCGTCCGGCTGGTCCGACGACTGGGGAATCCAATCCGTTCTCATGAACGGTCCGGCCACACCGATCTCAATGGACGGATCCTGCCATTGCAGGGTCTGCAAAAGATGCCTCTCGTCGTCGGCGGAGTTATCCTCCACCCCGGAATAGAGTTCCCACTGCGCGTGGCCGAACTCCTTGGTCGCGTTGTTCAGCTTCGCCACCACGTTCTGGGCGACAGCCTCTCGCGACGCCGTGGTCACCCTGCCGATGGCGACGACCGCGACCGAGGCGATCACGCCCATCACGGCTATCGAAACGACTACCTCGACCAGCGAAAACCCGCTTTTGTCCTGTCTGGTTGCTGCCGTCATTTCGCTCGTCGGTAGGGCTATCAGTAGATGATCTGGGCGCCGTCCTTGATCTGCAGGACCGACTTCTCCAGGTTGTTCAAATCCGTGGGGGGAATGATCTCGTATCCCGCGGGCTGGAAATCCGTGAGCGAAGTCGGCGCGAAAGAAAGATAGGGCCGGATCGCGGAATAGCGCTGGGCGGCGGTCAGAACGGACCAGTCCGCAGCCACCGCCTCCCTCCCATTCGCCTGAATGTAGGCCGCCACCGCCATGTTGATGCCTTCGGCACGGGTGATGGCCAGTTGCCTCTCGGAGTCCTCCTTGATGGCCACGATGTTCGGGATGGCGAGGAAAGCGATGATGCCGATGATGCCGACGGCGGCGAGCACCTCGACAAGGGAAAAACCGGCGGAAAAGGATTTGGGGCAAGAAATTGTCATGGAATGATGGTGGCGTTTGATTTACTTGAGTTCCACTTTCGGGTAGGAAGCACCCTGCCAGGTATCCAGCGTGAGGTGCTGGGAAGTCTTTTTCAGTGCCAGGCTCGAAATCTGATTGTTGTTGGTGGTGTGTTCCACCAAGTGTTGCAGGGTCGATTCGTCGAGGTAGTTACCCACCAATACCAGTCTGTCCATGGCGGTGGTCTCGCCGTTGTAGGCGGCCCTCGCTCCGGCCAGTCCAACCCCGACCTTGGCGGATTCCGAATTCACCCAGGCATTCACCGCGTTCTGCACCGCCGCCTGTTGCTGGCGGGCGATCACCCTGCGAGTGTCCTGGGCCGCGCCGGAGAACGCGGAAATCACGAGGGCGGACATCACTCCGATCACCGCAATCACGATCAACATCTCGACCATGGTGAAGGCGCGGCAGGCGTTTCCGGGAGCAGATGGGTATTTCATGAATCGGCTTATGAAGTGTTGCTTGTCGTGGAAGCAAAGCGGCCCGCCGAATCGCTCCGGCGGACCGCAGATGCGTTATTTCATCGAACGATGTCCAAACCGGTTTCGATTAGAGACCGACGTAGCGGATCATCCCGGTGACTTCGTCCATTTCCAGGAATGGAGCGGCCGCAGCCTGCTCGGCTGCACTGAGGTTGGGGACGCCGAAAAAGGTGTCCTCGAACGGGCCTTCGTCGACGACAGTCGCACCGAGCACCACAGCGGCGATCGTGGCGGCCTCGTCGCCGGCAACGAAGAAGTCGAGACCGGCCGCCTGGGCGGAAGCGAAGACAGAAGCAATGTTCTGAGCATTGCGGCGGTTCTTGGCATCCTGAGCGGAGTCATTGATCCGTCCGATCTGAGGGACGGCGATAGCGGCGATGATGCCGATGACGGCGATCACGACGAGCATTTCAACAAGGCTGAAACCCTTGATGTTCTGTACTTTTTTGGTGTTTTTCATGGTTTTGTGTTTTTGCTTGGTTCTCAAATAGGGATGAGATGGACCCAACCCGTTCTGAATTATAATATCTCTCATAATTTTCATAAATCAAAGGGAAATTTGCTCTTTCCGGAATGTTCCTAGTTCGGAGACACAGGGTGGCCGAATTTCCCTGACCTTTGCCTATTTCTTGAGCAGCGCGTCGCCCAGCGACAGCACTGGTGCATAGATGGCGTAGATGAGCATGGCGACCATGCCGCCGAGAAAAACGATCGTGATCGGCTCGATGAGCTTGTCGATCTGGTTGGCGATGGTATCCAGCTCGTCCTCGTAATCCTCCGCAATCTCGTTGAGTAGCTCCGTGCCCGCGCCGGTTTCCGCGGCCACCTCCATCAGCCCGCAGATCATGCGCCCATCGTCACCGAGCCAGTGGGACTCGATGAGAAAGGAGTCCGGCAGGGTGCGGCCGTTGAGAATGTGTCCCTTCACCTTGCGGAAGAAGGTCCGGTAGTGATGGTGCCAGGCCGTCTCCGCGGTAATCTCCAGAGCCGTGGTCATCCGCACATTCGCATCGATGAGGAGCGCCAGCGTGCGAAAGCCGATAGCGGCGGCAGACTTGCGGATGATGTTCTTGATCGTGGGGAGTTTGATAAAGAAATCCTGCACCGATTTCGTCCGGTTGATCTTTCCCCAGTTTTTGAAAAAGAGAAAAAAACCGATCACCGGTATGGCCACGAGCCACGGCTGCTTGAGCAACACGTCCGAGACCCGCATCATCACCCGAGTGGGCAGGGGCAAGGCCGTGTCGAGCGAGGTATAGAGCTTGCTCATCGCCGGCACCAAAGTGTAGCTCATGGTGATAAGGACGCCGACCGCGATCACGATCACCACGGCGGGATAGATCATGCCCGTCTTCAGTTTCCGGACGATGCGCGAGGTCTTCTTCTGCGAATTGGCGATCCGGCTGAAGATCTCCGGCAGTTTGCCCGATTCCTCACCTGCACGGATCAGTGCGATGATATCGGAGGAGAAGAGATCCTTCTTTTTCTCGATCGCATCGCTCATCTTCTCCCCCTTGGAGAGATCGTCGGCGATGTCGGCGATGGCCCCCTTGTAGGTCGCCGATTTCACCCGACTGGCCTGAAGCTGGAAACTCTTGATGATGGGAATGTTGCGCTCGAAGCACCGGGCCAGGCCGCCGAACAGAGCGACCCGGTCGGCCATGGGAGCCTTCGAACTGGTCAGACGCTGCAGGGTCTCGTCGATACCCGTCACATCTTTCACTTGGGCCGTCTCCACCGACGTCTTGCCGGCACCGATCAGGGCCTTCTCATCGGATGTCGTATCAATGACCGCGATATTGCTGCGGCCCGAATGAACGTTGGTCAGGGAAACTTTCTTGAGCATGGGAAATGGGGTTGGGGTGATTCGGGTCCGACGCGGCCTTTTCTCCCTACCAGCTGGAGCGAAAAACTCGGATCGTGTGGGTGCGGGTCACGTCTCGCTCGCCTCCGGTCCAGGAGAGCGTTCCGTTGGCGTTGTCGGCCGTCGCCGCGGAAGGGGAAAAGGTCATCTCCACCTCGAGGAGATCGACATCTCCAAGATCGTCGACTGCCTCGGTCACCGATGTCGCCCTGAGGCGGACCACGGCGGGTTCCTCCGGGAGGATGCCCAGGATATCCGCGGGCTCGATCCCGATCTGATAAAGCAGGGTAGCATTCTCGAGGTAGTTGGCGGCCCGCACCGTCCTCTCCGACATCTCCTCCTGGGTGACCATGGCGAGGCTAAGGGAAGCCGCGGCACCGACGGCGAGCATCATCACGGCGCTGGCCACCAGGGTCTCGATCAGGGTGTAGGCACGATTGCGATTTCTTCGATTTCTCATCACGGCTTGTAGGTCTCGATCCAGGCGTTGCGGCTCACCAGGGATTCCAGGAGCTCAAACTCCGTCTCCTCCTCGATGTTGAGTCTTCCTCCCTCGATTCGAATCGAGTGATCCGTGCGGAGTCCGCCGACCAGGGAGCCCGAGGAGATTGCGCCCACCTCCCAGATCGAACTGACCCCCTCGAGCTCGAAGACGCCGCGCCAGGAGACGAAGGGGATCGGGCTGTCGAAGCGAAACCGGGTGTGCTGATCGGGGACGGACGAGGGATTCCCCAATGCGTCGGTCCGATCGAGGTTGTCGAGGACGCCCGACTGGGCCAGGGCCACGGCGACGCGTCGGCGGTTGGTGATTCCCTCCAGGGAAACGGTGGCGAGCTGAATGTTTTCGCCATTGGAAAGGGCGATGGCGCGAGGATCGAGCAACTCCGCATCATCGCCCTCGGCATCGGAAGCCTGGCCAATCAGCGTGATATGGTGGACATCCTCCAGCAGCAGATTGGGCAGGTAGACCGACTGCAGGTTCACCATCGCTCCCCCGAGACCATCGCAAAGGTAGCTGAATCCGGTATTCATGAGGAGCGTTTTCCGGGTTCCACCTTCCAGCGGAGAATCATGTCGTCCCAGCTCGATCATGATGTCATCGGGCAATGGCGCTTGAGCATTGAGCAAGGGAATCAGGTAAGAATTGCTGATGGCGGGGACCCGGTAGAGCAGTGCCCGCATCACGTCCGAGGAGAGCGGAGAACTCGCGGCGAGTTCCCCGACGAGAGCGATTTCGGGGACAGTCGGATCTGCGATCATGGCGATCAAGTCCCCGTCGCGTGCTCCCGCAGCCACGGTTTCGGGACCGAGTCCATCACACTGTCCGACCCGCCCGTTTGCGGTCACCGTCCCTCCCACCCGGGCCAGGCGATCGAAGTAGGAGTTCGCCGTCGAGACGTCACTGTCGACGATGTCGAGCCGTCCCAGGTAGTCCGCGCCGTCGGCGACCCTTCCGATGGTGGTCCCATGGATGGGATAGTTCGAGGGAAGGAGCCGAGACTCGTCGGGATCCTCAAGGAGCACGTCGGGCACATTGGACAGCGGCAGGCTGAAGTCCTCCGCGCGAACCCCGAGTGTCGTGGAGGAATAGTCTGCGCCCCAGAACACCGCCCTTCCCCTCACCCGGAGATCACCGATGACCTGGAGGGCCTCGGCGGTGGCTTCCGTGGTCGGATGGAGCGAGAGCAGATCGCCCGCCAGCGCCGGGCTGTAGCTGCGCAACTGAAACTGAACCCCGTGGTCGCTGACACCATCGTGGAGCTGCACCTCGACATCTTTGGAAAAGGCCCGGTAGGGAGCTGCTCCGGTCGGATGAATCCGCACGGAATCACTGTAGACCAGCGGAGCCGCATCGATCTCGCCGATAGTGGCCCGCGCCCATCCCCCCGACAACGCATACTCCGTGGCGGAGTCCAGGGTATCCACGTGAGAGAGATACCTCCGATACACGACCTCTCGGGCGAGAGCCTGGCTGTTTCTCAAGGTGAGCCGGCGATCGATCACCTCGAGTTCGGAGTCGGCCAGGCTGGCTCTGACGCCTATGATCGAGACAGAGGCAACCACCCCGAGTGTCCCGATGGCACAGATGACCAGCGCGATGACCAGCACGCTTCCCCTGTCCTTTCGATGTTTATTTCGTTCACGCATCACGGTTCGGGGTGGTCCGCTCAAAGAGCCGGAAACATGGGAAGGACGGTGGTGAAGGACGTCTTGCCCGACATGTGTTCGTAGGTGGATCGGGGAGAAGAAGTCGCATCAACGGGAGTCCACTGAGGCTTATCGTAGGGATTGATCGTCGGGTCCGGCAGCCACACCAGGTAGAAAGGCGACCGTGTCGCCAATTGGAACCGCCGCGCTTCGATCGGTTCACCCGCCACCGTCCGGCTTCGCTGCTCGAACGCGACGTAGAGCGGATGAAACGGATCGCCGCTTCCCGCCGCGTAATAGACGTCGTAGTAATGGGTGAGCACTCCATCGACATAGCGGCGCACCGAAGCATAGGTCCCTGCGCGATTCGAGGGGCTGACCAGATCGACCTCGTAGATGGCGTAGACTCGGATGCGATCCGTCTCGTTGGACGGACCGAGGAGGAAGATCGAGAGATTGGGCGTGGAGGTCGGGGGCACATTGCGCACCGACTCGGTGAAGATCGCGCTGGAGGTGGGTTCCGCCACGGCGAGGAAGGCACGGAAGGCCTCCGGAGTATCGAGCCGGGGACGACTCGCCACTCCCCCTGGAAAGAGGAGTTCGGACGGGCGGATCGTGCTGGGGATCGCGCGAGGCAGGCAGAAAACGGCAGACGACTGCAGGGAGTCGTCGATGAGAAGCTGCCGCAGCTCCTGGGCGAACATCAGTTTTCCGTAGTTCGGCGCCATGTACGTTCGAATCTGCGAGGTGGCTTTGCCGTAGAAATTCAGATTCGTGGTGGTGCCGATGTCGACATCCACCAACGAAGTGGCGCGTTTGGCGTTGGAAGTGATGCTCTGAAGGGCGAGCGCACCGGCTCCGAGGCAGACGGAAGAGAGAGCAATCGCTACCAGCATCTCGACGAAGGTCCAAGCTCCGTGATCGGAGCGGCATGTTCCCGGGAAGGTCATCTCGACCCACCTCCTGCAGCATAGGGATTGGACGGTTGACGCCCGCGATTCGGCCAGAGCACCCCCATCTCGGGTTGCCTCACCGCTCCCTCTTCGTCTGGTCCAACCTGCCCCTGCAGCACGTAGGTCACGCTGGGTGAGAGGTCGTATAAGATCTGGTGGGTCTTTCCGGTTAGCTCACCCGTCTCGACATCCAACCATCCCAAGACGATCCTGCCCGGTGCGATATCGACGACCTTGAGAAACTGGGTCTGATTTGGAATCATCTGCGGCAGTTCTCTGCCGCGCTCGATCATGATATCACCGAGCAGGAGAATGAGCCCTCTTGCGCTCCGACTCGAACCGGTGACTCGCAGCGAGTTCAGTTTGCTGAGGATGGCCAGTTCTTCCTCGTTCTGCTCCTCCTCCTGGGACAACCCCTCATCCGGGGCTCGTTGCGCATAGGGGTTCTTTTCGTCAGGCCTCAGGGACAGAGCCTTCTTCTCGTTGGGACGCATCTCGATATCCCGGCTGATGAGAGCCTCGGTGGCGGGATCCTGCCCGAGAACGAGGCCGGGAAACATCCATGCCGTCAAAGCGATAGCCAGGGTGATTTTCTTCTTCATCTCTGTCGTCAGATTGCGGAATTTCATTTCGAGGCGAGACTCCGGTTGATGACCGGGACCTGCAGTTTCAGTTCGAGTGCGATGTTGTTTCCCCGGTCTCCGCGGATGATGCGGCAGCGCGCGATGCGGCAACTCGGAATACTTTCTTCCAGTCGTCCCAGCCAGTTGAGTGTTTTGGCGTAGTCATCCTCCACCACGAGATCGGCGACGAGCGCATGGGATATGAAATCGTCTTTATCCAACTCCTGGTAGTTGTAGCGCTGCGACAGGAGGAAGACATCGCCCTCCCGGATCGAATCGCTGATGCGCTGTTCCGCCACCCGCGAGTTCCGGTAGGGCTCAAAGTGGGGGATCCACTCGGTGTATATCTTTCTGAGATCCGCCGTCCTGGCATCGATCGTCTTGAGTTTGATCTCCGCCAGCTTGCGCTGCTGTTCCGCCTGGTCCGCTTCCGTCTTTGCCGATAGCGCCGCCTCCTTCGCCGTGACGGCACGGGCACGCAATTTCTGCACACCGTAGCCCATGAGGCCGATGAGAAGCAGGATAACGACGCAGGCTGTCTTGTGACTGTTCATTGGGTTCGTTGGGTTCCGGGGTGATCAGTTGCGATCCGCGTAAATGAGGGTTGCCTGGAAATCCGTGGCGTTCCGGGCCTTGATCTGTTGGGCGGAGTAGGTCTGGAAGTTCAGCGCGTTGATCGAATCGAGGGTGGACTCGACCTGATTGCTCCCCCCGCCGCTGATCTTCAACTGCATCAGGGTGTGGGCGGGAATCTCCGGGTTCTGGGTTAGCGAGAGTTCGGTGATGCTGCTTTCCGGCGTCATGCTGCGTCCGATGGCAACGGCGAGGGGCTGCAGAGGCCTGGCCCCCTCGAGCCACTTGGCGATCCCCTGTGCCTTCTCTGAAAGTTCAACGATTTCTTTGTGCGATTTGACGAACCTCGCCTCCGCGGCCTTGGCGTTGTTTCGATTGAGTTCCCACCGGGCCTTCGAGTCTTTGTATTCCCGAATGCTCAGATAGAAGAACAGGCTGAGGAGGATCGAGAGCACCAGACACGCGTAGAACGCGATCGGAACGATCCGGTATGCTCCGGGCAGTCCGCCGGTGACGCCCTGCCGCTGGGTCTTGAGGTCATGTATCACGCCTTCCATATCAGTAAATTCTTTCTTTTTCTCGTTCGCTCACCACGCAGCGCGAATTATCCGCGGGCGAGAATGTTCCAGAGTTGGTTCTCCTCGGTGGCGTCGGTCACGTTGTGATTAGAGAGTTTGGGCAGGTATTTGCGGGAGAAATCGCAGCCCTGTTGATCCCCCATGAAGATGATGCGCGTGGTGGGTTCGGCGCGCTCGAGGAACGGCTTCAATACCGTGGAGATCGCATTTTCGTCATCAGCCGAGATACCGCAACGGCAGCGAAGATCCTGCCACTGTCCGCCGCGCTGGCGGAGCACGCTCAATGCCCCGTCGTTCCAGGTGATCACGAGGAGGTCCTGTTTCTTGAAATTCGCGTCCGCTGAAATCCGGCTCAAGAGATTCGCCTTCATGGCGAAGAGTCCGCTACAGATGCGGGCAGCCCCCAGATTGTTGGCTCGGAGGGTTTCCTCGACCGCCTTGATCATCGAATCGTCGGCCGCGAGGAGCAGACTCGCGCTGGAATCGGGATTGTGGTGCAGCGCATAGCGCTTGGCCCGGTCATACTTGGAGCCGAGGATGGTCTTGGGATTGGTCACGATCTCTTCCTCCCAGCCCTTTTTGCGGGAGAGGTTGTGCTCCATGGTGAAGATGAAGCGGTTGTTCAGCGAGATTCCGATCCAGTTTTCTTCGGTATGGTGGCTCCACGTCTCCGCCATGTCGCCGGCGACCTCAGTAAACTCGCCGGGCGATTCGCCCACATCGGCGATCTGCCCTCTCTTGTCGATGTAGGCCCAGGAACAGCGTCCGCGGCTGATGTTGACGATCACCGACTTCCGCTTGGGGAAGCGCTGTTGCCAGTTGTAGCGGGGGTTGTCAGCCTCGGGCCGGAACGCCGCGAAGGAAAGTACGTCTTTGATGTCCTTGAATTCCATGTCCTCAGTGCGTCAGGGCCTCCTGCCCTTTCAGATTCTCCTGGTGCAGATACTCGGCCACCTCGTATTCGGTGAATCCGGTCGGACGGGGCACGCTGCTCCGCCAGCCTTCGTACTCCCGCTGCTTCAGAGATTGCTCGAAGTTCATCATTCCCTTCGACAGACCGGTCTCCAATTCGTGGTCGAGACGCTTGAAATCACCTCGGCGAATCATCCCGGTCACCGAATCGTAGGGGAAAAGGATCTCGTGAATGGCGAAACGCCGATCCCGCTCCACATCGAAAAGCAACTGCTGGCACAGAATCATCCGCATGGAATCGGCGAACGAGAGCATGGCGTTCTCCAGGCGCTCGCTCGGGATCAGTTTGAGAAAACGCTGCACCGTCTGCGCGGCCGAGGAGGTGTGCATCGTGGCGATGACGACGTGTCCCGTTTCCGACGCCTGCAGGGCGATTTCGGCAGTCTCACCGTCCCGAATCTCCCCGATCATGATGACGTCGGGCGCCTGACGCAGCGAGGACCTCAACGAATGGGCGAAGTCCAACTCGTCGGAGCCGATTTCTCGCTGGGTGACCAGTGAAGGCAGATCGGTCCGGAGAATGTATTCGATGGGATCCTCAAAGGTGATGACGTGCTCCTGGCGCCTCTGGGCGCGCGCCGTGATCATTGAGGCAATCGTGGTGCTCTTACCGGAACCGGTGGCACCGCAAATGAGAAACAATCCGTTTTTCGCCTCCAGGTATGCCTTGAGCGCCTGAGGCGGCAGAGAAATCTGCTCGGGAGTGGGGATCTGATTGGGGAGCAGTCGCATCACCCAGCGAAGTCGACCGCGGGTCACCAATTCGTTAACCCGGAAACGGAGCGGTCCGATCTGCACGGCATAATCCCGACAACCCGGAGTGATCTCGAGCGCTGTGGAAGGCTGATAAATGAAGGAGTCCACCAGGAGGTCTCCATTCTTTTTGTACACCAACTGTTCAAATGGTGTGATGTAGAAATCACTGATGTTGTGAGTCTGCGCTAGATGCAGAATTCGGTTTCCCAGGGGATTCTTTTCGTCAATTCCTTCCATGTCGGGACAAAATAATTAAGGAGTCGTTCTGTAACAAATAAAATTACCATACCCAATGGGAGGTTTCA
>CAZLUZ010000060.1:0-25093 GCA_964562825.1 uncultured Akkermansia sp. | reverse complement strand
CAAAACATCCGTGCAGGAGATAGCCACCTGTTGGGGCCTCCCAGTCGATCATCTCCCCCGCGACGAAGACTCCGGGCAATCGTTCGATCATGAGATCTCGGTTCAGCTCGCTCCAGCAGACGCCCCCGGCGGAGGAGATCGCCTCATCGATGGGTCGTGGGCCGGTCAGTGGAATCGGGCATTTCTTCACGACCGCGGCGATTTGCCTTCCGGACTTCCATGGTCCCAAGCCTAGCAGGTGCTTGAGCAGAAGTCCGGCGGCCTCTCCCAGTCTGAGACGACGCCTGGCTTCTCGAACAAAGTTTTTCCGCACGGGCAAGAGGATTTCCTCGATCTCCTCGCGGGAGCGCGACGGTTTCAGGTCGATGGTGATTCGCGGCGAATCCATGCGGCGCAGGTGCGGCCCCAGTTGGTAGATGGGGCCTCCCTCCAGCCCATTGGCGGTGATGACAAGCTCCCCCGCCGCAGAGGCGTCGCCGACCCGGACGACGATGTTCTTGAGAGGGAGTCCCGCACCGGCTTTGCGAATGGCTTCCGGCCAATCGGTTTCCCAGCCGCAGTTTGCGGGGACGAGGGGGCTGACGGCCACGCCGTGGTCTCGGAGCATCCCGATCCATTTGCCGGTCGATCCCGTGGACGACCAGGAGGCGCCTCCGAAGGCCAGGATCGCCGCCCGGCCCCGCAGGGTTTCCCCCGAGCGCAGGGTGAGTCCCAGGTGGTTTTGGGCTCCCAGGGAGATTTCGACAACCTCCTCACCGGTCCGGAATCGCACGCCCGATGCCTTCAGCGCGTCGATCCAGGCGCGCAGGATGGGGCCGGCCTTGAAGCAGTCGGGAAACACCTTGCCTCCTGACGAGACGAAGGTCCCGTAACCGAGGTCGGCCGCCCACCTTCTCATCGCCTCACCGTCGAAATCGCCCAGCAGTTCACCCCATCTTTCCGGGTGAGATGAGTAACGGCGGACGAATCCCGGCATGGCCTCGGCGTTGGTCAGGTTGAGGCCGCTCTTTCCCGCGACGAGAAATTTTCTTCCCACCGAGGGCTTGGCATCGATAACGGTCACCTCGCAGCCCAGCTCCGCCGCCGTCTGGGCGGCCATGAGTCCCGCCGGCCCACCCCCCGCAACAAGCAGTCCGGGGGATTTGTCCTCTGCCTTCATCGACGTCTCGGAAAATGACGAAGGTACCCTATAATGGAGCCCGCGCCCCCGGAGAACATGCAAAGATTCCTCACCGCCGAGCAGAAACGTTCGATCACGGCGACCACTGCCGTCCTCCTCTGGGCCAATCTCCTGCCTTTGGTTGCCGTGTGGAAGCGGGACTGGGGAATCGAAGACCTGCTCCTGCTCTACTGGGTGGAGACGCTGCTCGTCGGGGCCCTCAACCTGCTTCGCATGATGGTGATCCTGCCCGAGGGGCGACGACCTCACTTCCACTTCCTCAAGGTGGCTTTCGTCCCCTTCTTCGCCGGGCATTTCGGATTGTATTGCCTCGGGATCGGCGTCGTCTTTCAGCTCGTGACCGGCCGGGATGATCTGCCCCTGGTCGAGCTTCTCCACACTCTCGTGGTCGGGGACGGTAGCCGGCTTTTCTGGCCGCTCGTTATCGCTTACTTCCTGTCCTTCTGCTGGAACTACCTGGGGCAGGGGGAGTTTCGTCGAACGACCATATCGACCCGGATGACAGCACCGTACCTCCGGGTCGTGCCGTCCAATCTCCTCGCGGCGGGAGGAGCTTTCGCCCTGTCCTTCACGGGGTGGGGGGAGGTGGGTCTGTACCTTTTCATCGCGGCGAAGGCTCTCGCCGATCTCTGGGTCCACATCGTCCTCCACCAACAATGGCAGCGCACCGAGATCAGCCTGATCGCACCGCCAGGCGATTCCCGAGCACCGCGTCGGCGAAAGTGAAACGCGCGATTGAAAAAAGGAGCCGGTTCGAGGAGTTTGACGCGATGGAGCGTCGCAACTTCTTTCGGAACTCTGCCCTGTATGCGGGAACCGCCCTGGCCGCCGCGAGGAACTTCGGTTTTGGCCAGGGAGAGTTTTCCGGCATCATCCGGAAGGGAGTGAAATTCTCCATGGTCGGCGAAGCGGAGCTCACCGTGGCCGATCGATTCCGTCTGCTCGAAGACCTCGGTTTCCACGGAACCGAGCTGCGGATCTCCGACCTGGAACGTGCTGCCGAATTCCGCAAAGCAGTCGAGCAGACCGGTTTCCCCGTCCATGGCGTGGTGAATGCCAGTCATCCGGATCTCGCCACAGCGATTCGATTCACCGCGGATCTCGGTGGAGACAGCGTCCTCTATGTGGCGCCCTACGATCGCAAGCGGCCCCTCATGGAGAGTTGGAAACAATCCCAGGAGATCGTCCGGCGGGCCCTTCCCGACGCGGAAAAGCATCGGGTGAAGATTTTGGTGGAAAATGTCTGGGCCAGTTTCCTCATCAGTGCCCTGGACATGGAGCGTTTCGTCGATGAAATCGGCGACGAATGGTTCGGAGCCTATTTCGACGTGGGCAACAACGTGCGATGGGGGGTTCCCCATCACTGGATCCAGCTGCTCGGATCCCGGATCGCCAAACTCGACATCAAGGAGTGGGATGAGCGCCTGCACCGGGATGAGGGCCTACGCGCGGGATTCCGGTCTCCTCTCGGCGAGGGCACGATTCCCTGGGACCAGGTGCGGTCGGCCCTGCGGGAAATTGATTTCCGCGGTTGGGCGACGGCTGAGGTGCCCGGGGGGGACCGCATGCGATTGCTGGACATATCGCAACGCATGGACAAAATCCTGGGGCTCGTATGAGGGGGAAATCGAGCAACCATGCCAACGACATGAACGAATCCGGGCTTATCGAACTCGACGATCTCACCGTCCGGGAAAAAAGGGAGGTGATGAGGCAGGCGGAACGCAGGCTCTACAAGGAGGACAAACTCTACCTGGCGCTGCAGATCATCCGCGGCTTTTTTCCCGGCATTGCCGTCATCGCCTTTCTCGAGGCCTACTACGGCATCACCGCCCTTCAGGAACATTCCCTCAAGGTGGGGTTCGTGTTTGGTGCGGTGTCGATCGCGGTCTGGATCTGGGTGGAAAATTACCGGGCGCGGCGGTTTCGCGAAGTGCTTCCCGGCGTGATCGAGTCGGTGCGGGAAGATTCGGCGTGCTCGCCGGAGACGTCCGGTGACCCCTCCTGAACGGAAGCCCCTTCGGGACTCGGCGGGCATCTTTGCGGACCGAATTGGTTTTGCCATGACGTGTCCGTCATCCTAGGATGGGGGTCTGCCATGATGTTTCGATTTCTTATCGCCGGATGCGTGGGCGCCATTTTCCTGGCTGCGGGTCTCTCGGGTTCATCGGATTCCGCCGGTTTTGTGTCGCTCTTCGATGGCGAGACCCTGGACGGTTGGGAAGGGGACCCTTCGCTCTGGCGGGTCGAGGATGGGGCGATCGTCGGGCAGACCTCCGAGGAAGCTCCGCTGTCCTACAATTCCTTCCTCGTCTGGGGGGAGGGCGAAGTCGATGATTTTGAGCTGAAACTGAAATTCCGGATCGACTCAGGCAATTCCGGCATTCAGATCCGCAGTTTCCAGCGGGGCGAGCCTTATCAACTGGGCGGATACCAGGCGGACATCGATGCCGACGGCAAGTGGGTCGGGACGCATTATGGTGAGGGCTACCGCGGCATCCTCGCGAAAAGAGGGCAGAAAACGGAGATCGGCGAGGATGGGGTGCCCGTCGTAGTGGAGGAACTGGGCGACCCCGCAGAGCTGGGGAGTGCGGTCCGTCCCGGCGAATGGAACGAATACCACATCATCGCCCGGGGCCACACCATCACGCTCCGCATCAACGATGAGACCATGTCGGAAACGACGGACCTGGACCGGGACACCCGTCGTCGGGTCGGTTTGCTCGGCTTGCAACTGCACAAGGGACCGGCCATGAAGGTTGCCTTCAAGGACATTCGCCTGAGAAGGCTCCCCATCGAGGATGTGAAAAAAGTGGTCTTCGTCGCGGGCAAGCCGAGCCATCCGCCGCGGACCCACGAGCACAACGCCGGGTGTCTTCTCGCGGCGAATCTCCTCAACAAACATCATTCCGACAAGCTGGTCTGCACCGTGTATCGAAACGGCTGGCCGGACGACGGTTCCGCCTTCGACAATGCCCACGCCGTCGTGTTCTACGCGGACGGAGGAATGCGCCATCCCGCCGTCACGCACCTCGATGTCCTCGCCGAATTTCGGCAGAGAGGGATCGGGGTTGGTGCCATCCACTACGCCGTGGAGATGATGCCGGGACCGACCAACGAAGAACTGATTCGCTGCATCGGGGGTGCCTTTGAAATCAATTATTCGGTCAATCCGCACTGGGATGCCGACTTCACGGATTTTGTCAGTCACGCGGTCACCCGGGGATTGGGGGCCTTCGCCATACGGGACGAATGGTATTTCAACATGCGGTTTGCCGATGATTTCGACAGGGTGACCCCGATTCTCAGTGCCATTCCCCCGGAGGAAACGATGAAGCGTCGCGATGGCAAGCATTCGGGGAATCCCATCGTGCGAAACATGGTGGCGGAGGGGCGTCCTCAGCATCTTCTCTGGCTCTACGACCGGCCGAACGGGGGACGGGGCTTCGGCTTCACCGGGGGCCACTACCATGACAACTGGGCGCACGACACGTTCCGAACTGCGGTGTACAACGCCATCGGCTGGATTGCCGGCGTGGAGATCCCGGACGATGGGCTGGTCACGCCGACTCCGGATGGAGAGATGTTGGATGCCAACCTCGACCCGAAACCTGGGTCCAAGCGGCAAAAAGCCGCGGGAGAACCCGCCGGCGCCTGATTTTCGCGCGATTCCCGAGATAGACTGATGATGAAAGAAAAGACGAAGCAAACAGAATCCATGGAACCCACTGGAACGACCCGCCGAGGGTTTGTGGCCGGTGCCGCCGGAGTAGCCGCCGCCTCGGCACTCCCGGTCGAATCCTTTGCCCAGGTGGCGGGCAGCGACAAAGTCAAGGTCGGCCTCATCGGGATCGGCGGACGCGGCTCCGGGGCGATCATTCAGAACCTCACTGCGAGCGACCGCGCCCATTTCGTGGCTGCAGCGGATGCGTTCGCCGACAAGATCGATGGAACGGGTCCCCGGGCCAAGGGGCTTCCGCGGATCGAAAAGCAGCTCGCAGACTCGGGGATGGCCTCCCGCTTTGATGTGCCGGAGAAGCGCCGTTTTGCCGGCTTCGACGGCTACAAGGGAGTGATCGACGAATCGGACCTCGTGGTGATTGCGACGCCTCCCGGCTTTCGCCCCATCCACTTCGAATACGCCATCGAGAAAAACTGCCACGTGTTCATGGAGAAGCCCGTCTGCGTGGACGCGAAGGGCTACAACACCATCATGCGGGCCGCCGAACTGGCCGACGAAAAGAATCGCAAGGTCGTGGTGGGGCTGCAGCGGCACTACCAGGGCGTCTACCTGGAAGCGTTCAAGAAAGTGCGCGAGGAAGGCATGATTGGCGAAATCATCGGGGCGCAGTGCTGGTGGAACGGAAACCGCCCCTGGATCGTTTCCCGGGAGCCGGGCTGGACCGAGATGGAATACCAGATGCGGAACTGGTACCATTTCAACTGGCTCTGCGGCGATCACATCGTCGAGCAGCACGTGCACAATCTCGACATCGTGAACTGGTTTGTGAGCGGGGATTCGGAGAAAGGAGGAAATCCCGTTATTGCCCAGGGAATGGGGGGGCGGGCCGGGACCGAGCCGCTTTCGGTGGGGGAGATCTTCGACCACCACTATGTCGAGTTTCGCTTCGGCAACGAACACAACAATGCCGTGATGAACAGCCAGTGCCGCCACATCAAGGGATGCTGGCCCAAGGTGGCCGAGGAGATTCATGGATCGGAGGGCATCCTGTACCTTGGCAACGGTCGAATCACCGACCTGCGTGGCGAGACGATCTGGCAATACCGGAAACCTCGGTCCGGCGATCCGAATCCTTACCAAGTCGAGCACGATCGACTTTACGAGGCGATCCGCGATGATCTGCCCCTCAACAATGCCTACTACGGGGCGAAGAGTTCGTTCACGGCGGTTCTGGGCCGTCTCGCCACCTACAGTGGGCAGGAAATCACCTGGCAGGAGGCCACCGAATCGGACTTTTCCATCATGCCCGAGGTCTTCGACATGAACGCGGAACCGCCGGTCAAGCCCGACGAAAACGGAAATTACGCGCTGGCTATCCCGGGGCAGTGGAAACTGCCCTGGAAGGCGTGAGGTCGACCCGCGAAATTCGATCCGGAAAGAGGGCGCCCCCTGGAGGGGGTGCCTTTTTTTTGGCTGGAAAAGCTTTTTTCCGGATTTTCTGCATCAGACGAATTCCGACTCGTCCAACCGGTTGTAACCCTAGAATCATCATGAAGCGCTTTGCCTCCTTCCTTCTGCTGTTTGCGGCGATTTTCGCCCTGTCCGCCACCCGTGCCGACGCGGGCAATTACCCCACCAGAATCATCGGCTATTGTTCGGTCTCCCATCAACCGATCTACGCCTACTACCGGCCGATTTCCTACCACGGGACTGTCCGATATGCCTGGGTGCCCGCCTACCACACCAATCGCGTTCTGCACCCTTCCGTCGTCTTGCAACGGACCACGGTCATTCCGCACCCTCGGGTCATTTCTCCCCGCGTGGTCGTGCCCCACTCTCGCTCGGTCTGCCCCTCTTCGGCTTACTACTATCGGCCCTCCGTCTATTCCGGTTACCTCTCTCCCGGCTTTTCCATCACGATCCGGCGCTGAGACCGGCCAGGCTTTACGGAGATTTCATTTTTCAAACAAGAGGCGTTCCCCATCCGTGGGGAGCGCCTTTTTTGTTACCAAATTGTCAGAAAACCCCTCCCATCCCGTGTTGATGCCGACGAAAATCGCCGTTACCGATAAAAAAGCTTGAACGAAAAACCGGGGATGAAGTAAGGTCCGCAGAACGTTTGGCTTTGACCACGATGACCGGAATGAAGACAGTCGCCATTTTCCTGGCCGCCTTTTTGACCCTGGTGTCCCCGTCTCATCTCTTCGCCGGGTCAAAAGCGGAGAACACCAATTTCATTCCGAAGACGCTCTCTCGGGCCAAAATTTGCAAGGTGTGCACCGAACTCATCGACCGCCGCACCATCGTTTGCCGAGCCTGTGGTCCCGACGGCAAGATTTACACTTACACCGTGGTGGAGATCACCTATCGCGACACGTTTTCGGACGGATCCGTCAGAATTTGGAAGACCTCGATCTAGTTCCGACTGGATTGTTCTTCCCCCTCAAAAACCAACTCAAGTCAAACACACATCATACCATGAAAAAACTCATCCTCATCGCCGTGGTTGCCGTTGCCGCAATCTTCGGTGGAGTCCAGACCGTCAAGGCCGAAGACTGCTGCTGCAAGCCCCGCATTCTTTGCGTCAAAAAGAAAGTGAAGACCGAAGAAGTCTGCCGTCGCTATTTCTGCGAAACCCGCTGCTTCCTCGGATGCCCTCGCGTCATCCAGTTCGTCGAGGTCACCTACCACACCACCTACTGCGATAGCTGCGGCAAGGAATCCGTCGAAGAGTGGACCAAGGTCTACCGCTGCGGAGTCGTCAAGTGCAGCGAGTAATAGCGCACCTGCTGACAACGTTAACCGCGAAAAGCGGTCCCGGTTTCGGGACCGTTTTTTTTTGTTCCAAATCTTCTGACAATTTTTTATAGGTGAAGGGTATTGAAGTGATCCACGATAATTACGGGATTTTCACGAAAATTTTGGGTGACACGGTGCTTATCATAGCTGATGATAGCCATGAATTAAATTTCCATAAATCCCGCTAGTTTAAGCATTATTCATGCTGCAGGGCAAAATGCTGAAGGCGGTGAAGGAATCAATTTGGAGGGGTGGCGTGAACCAGTCGTCCTTCCAATAACCAGAGATAGACAATACACTGAATATGAAAAAACTCATTCTTACTGCTGTGATCGCTACCACTGCGATCTTCATGGGTGCTCAGCCCGCTCAGGCCGCTGACTGCTGCTGCGTCAAGGTCGTCTGCCTCAAGAAGAAGGTGAAGACCGAGGAGATCGGCCGCCGCTGCTTCTGCGAGACTCGCTGCGTTCTTGGACGCCAGAAGACCATCTGGTTCGAGGAGATCACCTACCGCACCACCTACGTCGACTGCTGCGGCAAGTGCACCTACAAGACCTTCACCCGCGTTCGTCGCTGCCGGTAAACGCATCCGGCACCGGAATTTTTTTCCGAAACCATTCTTAAGCAAGACGGGCGGTTCCCTCGGGACCGCCCGTTTTCTTTGTCCCATTTTCCTGATGCGGTGAGAATCGCCGTGCGTAACGTCCGGGGCACCATTCCATGCCGGACCTTCCTTCATCCATCCGGGTTCGCGGGGCCCGTCAGAACAACCTCAAGGGCGTCGATGTCGAGATTCCCCTGGGTAAGTTGACCGTGATCACCGGGGCGAGCGGATCGGGAAAGAGCAGCCTCGCCTTCCAGACGCTCTACGCGGAGGGGCAGCGGCGGTACGTGGAGACCTTTTCACCCTACACCCGCCAATTTTTCGACCGCATGGACAAGCCGCTGGTCGATAGCATCGAGGGAATTCCTCCGGCGATCGCCATCGAGCAGCAGAATGCGGTCAAGTCGACCCGATCCACCGTGGGGACGATCACCGAGATCAACGATTACCTCAAACTTCTCTTTCCCCGGGTCTGCCGGGGTTTCGACCCTGTTTCACACGAAGAAATCGAGCCCGAGACGGCGCAGTCTATCCTGAAAAAATCGAGGCAGCGATTCGGTGAGGACGTAGGGGTCGTCGTTCTTTTTTCGATTCCGGTTCCCCAGGGTTTCGGTGTCGCCGAGCTTTTTGATTTCCTGCAGCAGCAGGGTTACCTGCGCGCCGTGATTTTTGGGGAGGTCTACCGCACCGATGATCCGGCGGGCTACCGGAGAAAAACCCTGCCCGCCTCGCTGCACGTGATTCAGGATCGGGTCAAGCTGAACCGGCGCGCCCGATTCATCGAGGCGGTGGAGCGCGCCCTCGCCCTGGGCAAGGGTTCGGTGACGATCGCGAGCCCCGACCTTTCGGACCGGATGAACCTGGCCGCGGGCTGGTGCAATCCCGAGACCGGGGTGGTGCTGCCGGAACCTGTTTCGTCCCTGTTTTCCTTCAATCATCCCTCCGGAGCCTGCCCGGAGTGTCGCGGTTTTGGAAGGGTCATCGGTATCGATGTCGACAAGGCTCTCTGCGACAAGACGCTCTCCATCGCCGAGGGAGTGGTCCGTCCATTCCGGGGAGAGGCGTACTTTGAGTGCCAGGGGGACCTGGAGCGCTGCGCCCGGAAAAAAGGGATCAGCCTGGTGACGCCCTTCGAGGACCTGGCCGAAGAAGACCAGGACTGGGTGATCGAGGGGGAAAACGAGGATGAGGAGGAAGCTTGGAACCAGGGGCTCTGGTACGGGGTCCGCGGCTTTTTCCGGTGGCTCGAATCCAGGTCCTACAAAATGCATGTCAGGGTGCTGTTGAGCCGGTACCGCAGCTACACCACTTGCCGGGCCTGCGGGGGCTCGCGGCTCAAGCCCGAGGCTCTCCATTTCCGGGTGGAGGGTCGCACCCTGCCCGACCTGTGGAAGATGCCGGTCGAAGAGTTGCTCGGCTTCGTCGAGGGGATCAAACTGCCTCGGGGCGACCGGGCGGCGGAGACCATCCGGAGCGAGATCCGGAACCGGCTCTTCTACCTCACGGAGGTCGGGCTCAGCTACCTGAATCTCGATCGCCCCACGAGGACCTTGTCCGGGGGCGAGATCGAGCGGGTCAACCTGACCACCTGCCTGGGCGCGAATCTGACGGGCACGCTCTTCGTTCTCGATGAGCCGACCGTGGGCCTGCATCCCCGCGACGTGAGCAAATTGATCGGGGTGATGCACCGATTGCGCGATCTGGGAAACACTCTGGTGGTGGTGGAGCACGAGGAATCGGTGATCCGCGCGGCCGATCACCTCATCGACATCGGACCCGGACGGGGCGAGACGGGGGGCGAGTTGGTCTATGCGGGTCCCGGATGTGTCGACGCGGCGGACGCTCGGGAGGCTCTGGGACGGGCGCCCCGATCCCTGACCCTGCAGTATCTGGCCGGGGAGAAGGAAATCCCTCTTCCGGAGAAGTCGCGAAAACCTACCGCCTGGATCGAGGTCGAGGGTGCTTCACAACACAACCTCAAGCGGATCGACGCCCGATTTCCTCTGGGGGTGATGTGCTGTGTCGCCGGGGTCTCGGGCTCCGGAAAATCCACTCTGGTGCATCGGGTGCTCTACGAGCACGTGCGCCGCGAGATGGGTCAGTCGGGCAGTGAGGAACCCGGCACCTGCCGACGGGTGACCTGCCCTGGGCACCTCCGTGATATCATCATGGTGGACCAGTCGCCCCTGGCCAAAACGCCCCGATCGACTCCGGCGGTGTACATCGGCGTCTTTGATCACATCCGCAAACTCTTCGCCGAGACGGTGGACGGGCGCAGTCGTGGGGTGACTCCGGGTTACTTTTCCTTCAACTCGGGCGAAGGGCGTTGCGGGCGTTGCCTGGGGAATGGGGCGGAAAAGGTGGAGATGCAGTTTCTCTCCGACCTTTTCGTGACCTGTCCGGAGTGCGAGGGCAGACGCTACACGCCGGAGGCGCTGGAGATTCTCCTCGAGGGAGAGTCGATCCACGACGTTCTGTCGATGACGGTGAGCCGCGGCATCGATTTTTTCTCAGGTTTCCGTGACCGGAAATCGGCAAAAATCGGAGAAGGTCTCCAGCTTCTCGCCGATGTGGGACTCGGCTATCTCCGCCTGGGCCAGCCCCTGACCACGCTTTCCGGGGGGGAAAGTCAGCGGCTCAAGCTGGTCGGGCACCTCATCGAAAAAGATTCCACGGGCAAGGGATCGACTCTCCTGATCTTCGACGAACCCACCACAGGGCTTCATTTCGACGATGTCCTGATGCTGCTCCGGGTTTTCGATCGTCTCGTCGAATCGGGGGACTCTGTCCTCGTCATCGAACACAATCTGGAGGTGATCAAGTCCGCCGACCACGTCATCGAACTCGGCCCGGGAGGGGGAGAGCACGGCGGGGAGATCATTTTCACCGGCACACCGCGCCAGCTGGCGGCGAAGCGGCACTCCGAAACGGGCCAGTTCCTCGCCGAGTGCTTTTCCTCTCGGGCGCCACGGCGCTCGTCTTCGAGGCTGGCCGAATCCCCACTTATCGTCCCAGGTATCGCGGAATCGGTATCAACGCGGAACGAGATCCGCCTGACCGGGGCGCGGGAGAACAATCTGAAAAACGTCAACCTCACCATCCCGCGCGACCAATTCGTCGTCATATCGGGGCTGAGTGGCTCCGGCAAATCGACCCTGGCTTTCGACATTCTCTTCGCCGAGGGACAACGTCGATTTCTGGACAGCATGTCCACCTATGCCCGCCAGTTCGTCGAGCAGATGGAGCGGCCCGATGTCGATCAGGTCGCGGGACTGCCGCCCACGGTGGCCATCGAGCAGCGCGTCTCGCGGGGTGGCGGGAAGTCGACCGTGGCCACGGTGACGGAGGTGTGGCATTTTCTCCGCCTCCTCTACGCCAAGGTGGGCGTCCAGTACTCTCCGGACACGGGGAACCGCGTCCAGAAGCAGAGTGTCACCTCCATCGTGACCCGCCTGCGCGAAGCGAGCCGCGAAGCGACCCCAGCGAGGCCGATCCGACTGATGGCGCCGCTGATCAAGGGACGCAAGGGGTACCACACCGATGTCGCGGAGTGGGCCGGGCGCCAGGGTTTCGAGATGCTCTTCGTGGACGGGCAGCTCGTTCCCGTCGCCAGCTTTCAGAGGCTCGCCCGGTTCAAGGAGCACTTCATCGACGCTGTCGTCGGCGAATTGGACGGGGATTCGCCTCCCTCGCGGATCCGCGATCTGGTCGAGGTGGCGCTTCGTTTCGGCCGGGGCACAGCGCGGTATCTCGATGCGTCGAACCGGTTACACGTGGCGAGCACACAGCGCTGCGATCCCGAGACGGGGCGTTCCTTTGAGGACCTGGATCCCAGGCTTTTTTCCTACAATTCGCCCCACGGGTACTGCCCGACCTGCCGGGGCTATGGCACCGTAGAGGGGCGTCCCCACGTCGGAGACGAGAAGGGGACCGAGTCGTACCTCGAGATGGAGTTGCGGGAAGAACAGCGCCGCTCCCGCCCATCGAGTCGCGGAGGCGAGCTGGAAACCTGCCCCCATTGCGGCGGTGCCCGGCTCAACGAGGTCGCCCGGCACATCCGGGTGGGTGGCCGGGGCATTCACGAGATCGCCGCTTCCACCGTGCACGAGGCCCGGGCGTTCGTCGAAAAGCTCCGCTTTCGCGGCACCGACGCCGTGATTGTCCGCGACATCCTGCCGGAGATCACCCAGCGTCTCCTGTTCATGGAGGAGGTGGGTCTGGGATACCTCCAGCTCGACCGGTCCGCCACCACGCTAAGCGGGGGCGAGAGTCAGCGCATCCGGTTGGCGGCCCAGTTGGGCTCGAATCTGCGCGGGGTCCTCTACGTGCTCGACGAACCGACCATCGGTCTTCATCCCCGGGACAACGCCAAATTGCTCGAGACCCTGGATCGGCTCAGGGAGAAGGGCAATTCGTTGGTGGTGGTGGAACACGACACCGAGACCATTCTGCGCTCGGACTATCTCATCGATCTCGGACCGGGCGCGGGCGAGTTCGGAGGCGAGATCGTCTGGGAGGGAACCCCGGGAGATTTGAGGCGTTCGTCGAACGGAAGGTTGGAGCGGTCGCCCACGGCGCGCTCGCTCACCGGGACCTTGTGCCATCCCGTCCGGGGAGAGCGGCGTCCCCTCCCTGCCTCGAATCGCGCGGAGGATTGGCTCCGCGTCCGGGGAGCCTCGGCCAACAATCTCAAAAACATCAACGTGCGCATTCCGGTGGGGCGTCTCACCGTCATTTCGGGCATATCCGGGTCGGGGAAATCCAGCCTGATGCGGGGGGTGCTCAAGCCCGCCGTGGAGATGGAGTTGTCCCGCACCAAGAAAGACTCCACGAAGTCGACCAAAACGTGGAAATCGATCGAAGGTGTCGAGAGAATCGAGGCGGTCTACGAGGTGGACCAGTCGCCCATCGGCAAGACGTCCCGATCGACCCCGGCGACCTACGTGAAGGTCTTCGACGAGATCCGGAAACTGTTCGCCCAGCTTCCCGAGGCCCGGGCCCGGGGATACACGCCGTCCCGGTTCTCCTTCAACACCGAGGGCGGACGATGCGAGGCCTGCAGGGGCAACGGAAGCATCAAGCTGGAGATGAATTTTCTGCCCACCAGTTACGTGGAGTGTGAGGAATGTCACGGGCGACGGTTCCACTCGGCCACCCTCGATATCCTATACAACGGGAAATCGATCGCCGATGTCATGGAAATGTCGATCGGGGAGGCCGCCGATTTTTTCGAGGGACATCCCCGGATCCGCCGCACCCTGGCGCTCATGGCGGAGACGGGCTTAAGTTACCTCCGCCTGGGCCAGGCCAGCCCCACGCTGTCCGGGGGCGAGGCGCAGCGCATCAAGCTGGTCGCTGAATTGACTCGGGGCATTTCGCGCTCGGTCAACGCGAGGCTCCGGCAGAATCGGGCCCCGAAGTCAAACCTTTACCTGATCGAGGAACCGAGCATCGGTCTGCACGCCGTCGACGTGATCAAATTGCTTCAGATCCTGCATCGCCTGGTCGACGAAGGGCACACCGTGGTGGTCATCGAGCACAATCTGGAGATCATGGCCGAGGCGGATTTTCTCATCGAGATCGGACCCGAAGCGGGTGATCGCGGGGGGCGGGTGGTTAGTGCGGGCAAGCCAGAGAAGGTCATCCAGGCCCGGGAGAGCCGGACCGGACCGTTTCTGCGCCGTTTGCTCGACCCGGCCGAGCGCACCGGGGCTCAGTTCCAGGCCTGATCCAGACCCGAACGGGATACGAGGATCAGTTCGAGCAACTCCGCGAGGGAATGGAAGACCTCGGGGGATTCGCGGAATCCGAATTCGCCGGCGAGGTGAAACAGATCGAGGGGGATCTCGTCCAGTTCCCGGATCACCATGTCCAATTTGGAAGCATGCCGGATCAGAATCGGTTCGACGGATCGACAGGTCAGATGAGTGAGCCCTTCGCTGGTCAACCAGAGGCCCGGGTAGAGAGGCTCCGTCCAGAGCCGGAAGGACCGGCGGGCGTGGTCCAGCGATTCGAAGGGAGATCCCGGGGTGGGATGCTCCACGGGGCCGAGTCCGAGCACCCGGGAGTCGATGAGGAAGAGGACGGACCAGGGAAAGGAGCGCACGGCTCTCTGCAGGGAGTGTTTCGCTTCGGCAAAGATTGCGGCCGGTGCCTCCTCGAAAGGGACCCGGGTTCGGGGAGGGGGCGACCAGCCGCAGTCCGCCGCCCGGGCCAGGGCCAGACGGAAGTCGAGCAGTGCCCGTCCGAAGAGCGAGTCGCAGCAGGGTTCGTCCTCCCTCGTATCGAGCAGGCGCTCCGCATTGCGGTCATCGCCCCGCGAAAAGTAGTTGATGAGCAGTTCCCTCCAGATGTGCAGATGATCGCCCGGATCGAGGGAGCGAATCTCCTCCTGAATCCGGATGGATTGATCGAGGGAACCGCGTTCCGCATAGGCGCGGGCAAGGATGCCCTGGGCATCGAGGAACGGACGCGCCTCGGGGAACTCCCAGAGCCCCCTCCTGCCCTCCCGGGCGGTGCGGAGCACGTCGGCCAGCTTCCGGCGGGTCTCGTTGGTTGCCCGGCTCAACAGAGCAATTTTTTCGTCGGTGGACTCCGCCAGGGTGGCGATTTCGATTTTCGCCTCCAGATGGGAGGGATCTACCTCCAGCGCGGCATGGGCCGCATCCCTTATCTCGCGCGGGTCTTCGCTGAAGGCGACCCGCTCCAGGATGCGGCTGGCCCGCTCGCGAAGCGACTGTCCCGGTTCGCCGCCGGCATGGCTTCTCCGGATGGCCTCGATCACTTCCCCGTCTGGGCCGATCCCGTCTTTCCCGAGGCGGGTCGTGAGATTCCGTTCGCGCAGATGCCTCGTCTTTTCCTGATCGGTCCCGAAGGACAAGTTGAGAATCACGGATCGGGACGTCTGTGGTGAATTCTCCTCCGTGTGATCAAGCGGGGCCTGCGATCGGTCGGTCATCCTCTTTCTTCTTGCCATAAAACACCTGAGCCCAACTTTTCCGAATATTGACTTGGCGTCAATATCAAGAGTTATCAAATATCAAATCTTTCGGGATGTTCTGTTTTGCGGACCGAGTGGTGACTTCCGGGTGTTTTTCCGTTTTCGCTGAGCTGTTGCTGTGGTTAGGATAACGCGCCGGTCGGAGTGGAGCCGGTGCCAACGCCAATGAGCCAGCCGAGTCACAGAAGGGGTGTCAGCCGGGTTGTCCGGGGGAGGAGTCGCATGGGTTGCACCGCGAGAATCGTTCTCGCCCTCATCATTGTCGCCTTCGGTGCCGTCCAGTTCCTCGCCTCCACCACCGTGGAGCGGAACCCCTACACCGGGGAGAGCCAGCGCATCGCGTTCAGCCCGCAGCAGGAGGTGCAACTCGGTTTGCAGTCGGTGCCGCAGATGGTGCGGATGCACGGCGGGCAGGACCCCGATCCGCAGGCACAGGCCGTGGTCGACCGGGTCGGGGCTCTCCTGGCCGCCAATGTCACCAAGATGGCGCGATTTGGAGACCCGATCGGTTATCCCTTCGATTTTCACCTCCTCGCCGACGAGGAGAGAATCAACGCGTTTGCTCTCCCCGGTGGCCAGATCTTCATCACCGCGGCGCTCTTCGACCGGCTCGAGAACGAGGACCAACTGGCGGGAGTTCTCGGGCACGAGATCGGTCACGTGGTGGCGAAGCACTCCAACGAACAGATGTCGAAGTCGGGTCTCCTCCGGGGGATCGGTCAGGGGATCGGAGTTCTCGCGGGCGGCGAGAGCATGGTTACGGCATCCCAGGTCGCCAACACCGTCAACCACGTTCTGGCCACCCGATTCGGACGCCAGGACGAATACGAGGCCGACCAGATCGGGTGCGAACTCATGCATCTCGCCGGATTCGACGAGAAGCAGATTCTCGCCGTCCTCGAGATCCTGCGCCAGGCGGCGGGGTCCTCCCGACCACCTGAGATCCTGAGCACTCATCCCTATCCCGAGAACCGGATCGAAAACATCCGCGTTTTCCTGGAGAAGTTTCCCGGCTGACGGATCCTTTTTCCTGTTTTTTCCCGCCCTTCCGCGGTAGCGTCAGGGGGCGATGTTATCCCCCAGATTACTGCCTCAACTCCTTTTTCTGTCCGTTTTTCCTTTCGCCCCGACCTTCGCGGAGGAACCGAGAGAGCTGATCCGTCCGGTGTTCGAGGCGGGCAAGACCTACCGGTTCCTCGTTCGAACCGCCGTTCAAATGGCCCCGCTCGGGGAGATGCCTCGCCAGATCGAGATGACGCAACAGGCCAGGTTCGATGTCGATCCGGGAAAGCGCAACGAAACTGCCGTGTCCCTCCGAGGATTGACGGAACGGCTCACGGTGAGCATTCAGTCGGGAACGAAGAATCTGCAGTACGACTCCCTCGGGTCGTCGAATGAGGAGTCGGCGATCGGCCGCCACTTCGAGTCGACGGTGAACCGCTTCGTCACGGTGGAACTGGACGAATCGATGAAGGTGCTTTCTCACGAGGAGGGCGGGAAGTCGGGTGGTGCCACCCCGCTGCCGGGCCTTCCCCGCTTCGGTCCTGAGGAGCTGGTCCAACTCATTCATCTTCTGCCCCAGGGTTACCCTCGCGATCCGGTACAGGTCGGCGACGAGTGGGTGCTCCGCGGGGACCGGCGCGTGGGTGAACTGGGAGAACTGGGTTTCGAGATCAGTTATCGCTTGACCGGCCCGGTCGAATTTGAGGGACGTTCCTGTCTCGCCATCGATTTTCGCGGACAGATGACGGGAGATGTCGGCAGCGCCGATTCGCGGCATATCGATTTCCAGGGTTCCCGCATTGCCGGACGCATGCTCTTCGATCCGGAGGCCGGGATGACGCGGCAGGCCGAGCATTTCGTCAGCATGGTGGTGAACACGCCGGGCGAAACCACGGGCGAGACGCGTCCCGTGCCCATGCAGCAGAAGATGACCGTGGAGCTCATGCAGGTGGTGGACCGCTGAAGCCGATTCTTGCCCCGCGAAAAAAAAGCGGCATTCTTTGCATGAGGAGAGATGCTCGTTCGTCCTATCCGTTGAGACGAATCCACCCCGCGACCTCTTGCCGTGAGCTCGAAATACAACGTCCCGAAATTCACGGAATCCTACCGTGAAGCGGAGAAAAGCAACACGATCCTGCTGCCCGTTCTCATGGTTGTGGTCGTGCTGGTCAGTTTCTGGCTGGTCTCCATTTCCCGGCCCGACCCGGGTGAAAAGAAGGAGGAAACGCAGATGTCCGAAGCCGTCCCGGATCAGGGGGAGGTGCGCGACATCGCACTGGCTTCGCCGCCGAAGATCAATTTTCCCCTGGAGTTGGATTCCCCGGAGACATGGGCCGGGGCGCCAGATGGGTCCATCCCGGCTCCCCCGGTCGGTTCTCCTCGTCTGTCGGAGGATGGAGCCCTGCCCATCGTGGATCCCCGAGGGAGCGCCGGTCGTTTCACCGCGTGGATGACACCGGAGGAAATGAACCGGCACATTCTCGAGCTCAACCGGGGTCACCGGGTATCCTTCTGGGAGAGGGGACACTGGATCACCGCGGTGGAGGGGAGGCGACACGAGGGCGTTCAGGAGTTTCGCATCATCTACGAGAGCGCTCCGCGGGACCGGGATTTCCAGTGGAGGTACCGGATCGCCCAGAGCGGAGAGGATTTCGCCCGCAATCTGGAGGAGAACAGTGACCTCGGCTTCACCCTGGTCCACAGCCAGGTCTTTTTCGACTCGGACAACATTCGTCGGTACCAGGCAGTCTGGCACCGGGTCGAGTAATCAAAGAATCCACCCTTCCTCGACCAGCTGCTGGAACATGAGCACGCCGTCCTCACGCAGGGAGCGCGAGGCCTCCACTGTGCAGAGGAACAATTCGTGGTCTCCCGTGGTGGCGAGATGCCTCGGCGAAAGTTCCAACCAGGCAACCGCGTCGCTGAGCACGGCCCGGGTGCGCCATCTGGTGAGCAAACCCCGGTTTTCGAGCCAGCGGTGCTTGTCGAAGGAACCTCCGGAACGCTTCCCCAGTTGGCGAATCAGTTCGGCCTGCGAGGCGCCGAGCAGTTGGAGCACCGCGACACCTCCCGACTGGAGTCGGGAATAGGTGAAAGATTGGGGATCGACCGCCACTGCGTAGAGCTTCGGTTTCCGGCTCACCGGAACGACGTAGGTGCAGATGTTCATGTTCACCCGGTCGTCCTGGTAGGTGGCGAGGGAGTAAACCGGATGATCGGGAATGTTCCAGGGACGACGCACGACAGAGCTTACGTCCGCCCGGGTTGGTGATAGAGCCCGGATTCGCTGTCCGAGGGTCGTTCGATTTTGATTTCGCCGAGGATGGACTCCTGCCGCACGCGGAGGAAGTTGATTTTCATCAACTCGAGCAGGGCGAGAAAGGTCACGATGAGTTCGCTCTTGCTCGCGGCGCCCTCGAACAGGGAGGTGAACAGAACGGTTTCCCCCGGAGAAATGACCCGGAGCAGGTAATCGATCTTGTCGCTCACCGTGAAATGGTCGTCGACGATCTCGCCCAGCCCCTCATCATTGAAGCGGTCGAGGATGCTCTGAAAGGCGCGGATCAGATCAAAGATGCCGATCTCGCGGGAGAGAGGCCGTTCTTCCGATTCGGCGGCCTCGATCTTCTCGGGCGTGTTGCGGAAGAGATTCTGAACCTCGGATTCCCGCTCCCCCAGAAATGCCGCCGCATCCTTGAATTTCTTGTACTCGATGAGTTGCCGGATCAGGTCCCATCGGGGGTCGTCCTCTTCCTCCAACTCCTCTTCGGGCTGTTGCACATGCCGGGGCAACATGGTGCGGCTCTTGATGAAACAGAGGTTGGCCGCCATCACGAGGAATTCTCCCGCCAGCGAGATGTTGAGCAGTCGGAAGGTGTCGAGATAGGCCATGTACTGGGTGGTGATCCGTTCGATCGAGATGTCGTAGATATCGATCTCGTCCCGTTTCACCAGGTAGAGGAGCAGGTCCATCGGCCCTTCGAAGACGTCCAGTTCCACCTTGTAGGCGCGCGCGACGTCGTCGGTCGTCGACTCGCCTTCGTCCTCGGGGCGAGAGGACGGGTCCGGCAGGGGAAAGGGCGGCGCCGCGGCTCCGCTGGGGTGTTCTGAACTGGTGTCGGTGATCAAGGTGCTTAAGGAAGCCGTAGTTTCTGCTTTTTCAAGCGGCCCGATCCGAGGCTGGTCCTGATTTTTCGTTTTCTTTCTCAAATTTCGGACTCTAGGGTCTCGGCGATGAACTACATTTCGACCAGAGGAGGAGGAGATTCCGTCGGGTTCTTCGAGGCGTTCGCCCAGGGCCTGGCCCCGGATGGGGGACTCTATGTTCCCGAGCATCTCCCCATCCTTCCGACGAGTCTGCTCATCGAGGATGCGCTGCCTTATCCCGCACTGGCCCTGGAATTTCTTTCGCTCTTCGACGAGGACCACGACAACGAAGACCTGGTGAACCTGGTCGACAGCAGCTACGGGGATTTCAGCGACACGATGAGTGCTCCGCTCATCCAACTGACTCCGAACCTGTTCGTTCTGGAGTTGTTTCACGGTCCGACTTTGGCGTTCAAGGATTTCGGCCTGCAGTTGGTGGGCAACCTCTTCGAGGACCAGATCAAGCGATCCGGGGAGCCGATCAATGTGCTCGGAGCCACCTCGGGTGACACGGGTGCCGCCGCCGTGCATGGTCTCGCGGGGAAGAAGGGGGTCAACGTCTTCATTCTCTACCCCGAGGGCCGCATTTCCGAGTTGCAGGAGCGTCAGATCACCCGAACCGAGGCGGACAACATCTACCCCATCCCGATCGACGGCACCTTCGACGACGCGCAGAAAATCGTGAAGGCCCTCATGGGTGATCTGGAGCTCAAATCCCGGATGCGTCTTTCCGCGATCAATTCCATCAACGTGGTGCGGGTCTTGGCGCAGTCGATTTACTACGTCCACGCCTTCATGCAACTGGACGGAGACGACCGCGACAATGTGAATTTCATCGTTCCCACGGGCAATTTCGGCAACATTTTCGCGGGGTGGATGGTTCACCAGATGGGGCTGCCAGTCGATCGGTTCACCGTGGCGACGAACCAGAACGATATTCTGTATCGCCTCTTTTCCACCGGCGAATACGTCCCGGAAAAGGTGGAACCGAGTTACGCCCCGTCGATGGACATCCAGGTGGCGTCGAACTTCGAGCGCTTCCTCTTCTACCACAACGAGAAGGATGCCGAGGCCACCGCCCGCCAGATGGAGCGGTTCCGCACGGAGGGTTCGATCGCGATCCCCAATTTCAACTCCAGCAATTTCAGCGCGATACGTGCCGACGACGACCAGATTTTGCAGAACATCCGCAAGATGAAGCAGGAGTATGATTACGTGGTCGATCCTCATACCGCCTGTTCCCTCGACGGGATTGATCCGGATCTGACCAATGTGATTCTGGCGACAGCCCATCCGGCGAAGTTTCCCGACGTCATCGAGAAAGCCATCGGGGTGCGGCCCACCGAAGCCTCCCTCGAGGCCCTGGCGAAGAAGGAAAAGGCGGTCTACCCGGTGGAAGCCACTCCGGAGGCCATCCGCGAGTTCCTGGAGAAGCGGGCTCTGCTGGGCGGGGCAGTTTGACCGCCCCGGGCTACTACGGGTTGCCCGCTCCCGGGCAGGTGCCGCCCGCGGGATAGCGCGGTCGGAGCCCGCGGCGTGCAAAGCGCCCGGGCTGCTGTTACTGTCGGGCTATGGAATTCGACCTGGAGGGCGAGCACGCCCGCCATACCTACAAACTCCTCGCCGGCATCGTGGTGCCACGGCCCATCGCCTGGGTGACAACGCTGAACGAGGACGGGACGGTCAATGCCGCACCCTTCAGTTTTTTCAACGTTCTCGGAACGCGCCCCCCCGTGATCGCCTTCGCCCCGGGTGACCGAGAGCCCGGTATCCCCAAGGACACCGCGCGGAACATTCGTCGGTCGGGCGAATTCGTGGTCAATCTTGTCGACGAGGCCAGCGCCGCAGCGATGAATCGCACCTCGGCCGAGGTGCCCTACGGCGAGAGCGAGTTGTCCCTTGCCGGGCTCACTCCCGTGCCCAGCGTTCTGGTGGCACCGCCGCGAATCGGAGAATCTCCCGCTTCCCTGGAGTGCCGGGAATGGTCCACCATGGAGATCGGGCGCAACCGGATCATCATCGGTCTGGTACGGCGGCTTCACGTTCGCGACGGTCTCATCGATCCGGATACCCTGCTGGTGAATCGGGAGGACTACCACCCCGTAGGCCGCATGGAAGTTCCCGCCGCCTACTGCCGCACGGGAGACCGCTTCGATATGGAACGGCCCGGCACTTGAGCCGGCGTTTTCGGGAAGCCGGGCAACAAACGTTTTGCTTAAATTAAAGAAATCGCTTGAATAAACGGGTGAGTTTCGCCCATCCAACGTCGGACCGCATCATGCTGGGACAGAACTATTTTCAGACTCGCTCCAGGTTGGGTGCGGCGGTTCAGTCTCTCAGTGAACTCTGCGAGAGGGTGGAAATGGATCCCGCCAGGATCGCCATGCTGCGAAACCTGATGGCCAACCTCCGCGACCCCTTTCTTTTTGTGGTGGCGGGCGAGGTGAACGCGGGAAAGTCGACTCTGCTCAACGCGATTTTCGGGGAGGATTTCTGTTCCACCGATGTCATTCCCACGACCAACCAGATCGCCTATTTCAAATACGGAAAAGAGCCGCACGAATTCGAGTTTTCCGAGGACATCCTCGAGGTGTACCGGCCCAACGAGTTTCTTCGGGATTTCAACCTCGTCGACACGCCGGGCACGAATTCCATCGAGCCGCGTCACCAGCGGATCACGGAACATTTTCTTCCCATTTCGGACCTGGTCCTTTTCGTCTTCTCCGTGACCAATCCCTGGGGCGCTACCACCTGGGAATTGCTCGATCGGATCCATCACCAGTGGCGCAAGAAGATCGTCTTCGTTCTGCAGCAATGCGAACTGCGGACGGAGGAGGAGGTCAGGGCGATCCTCGATCACCTGCAGAAGACGGCGCATCACCGGTTCGGCCGTCATTTCCCCACTTTCGCCGTATCCGCCAAGCAGGCATTTCTGGCCAAGACCGCGGACCTGGATACGGCTTCGCTGGGTCCCTACAGCCGGATCGACGAATTGGAGCGCTACATCTCGAGTGTGGTCGAATCCTCGGAGACGCGACTGATGAAGTTGATTCATGCGTGGCGGGCCGCCTGTTTCGTCCTGGGTGAGGTGAAGGAGAAATTGGGCACCGCCACCGAAATCATCCGGGCGGACAGCGACCTGCTCAGCGAGTTGGAACCGGCCGCGGAGATTCAGGAGGGGCGCACGATCCGGAAGTGCGAACCTCTTTTCGACGCACTCGACCAGAGTTTTGTGGCTGCCGGCTTGCAGGCGGAGCCACTTCTGGAATCGGGATTCGGACTTTTCGCCGCGTTCACTCCCTCGGATCGCAATGCGGACGAGATCGAGGGGCTGATCTTTGCTGCCACGATGAAGGCGGTGCGGCGCAGCGTGGGCAACGGAGCCCGAGCGGTGGAGGAGGACGTCCAGCAACTCTGGGAGCGGGTGTCCAAGGAGATGCAGCAACATTTCAATCTCGAGCTCAGCGTGGGCGAAGGGGGCGCGCCGGACTGGGAGACTTCGCGGAATCGCGTCGCCGAATCGATGGAACGCACCACCGCCGACATTCTGCAGAGTCTGGATCTCAAGTCGGAATTGAAGCGAAGGTTCCGGCAGAGGAGCCGCATCATTCTCACCTTTGCCGTTCTCGCCCTCGGAGCGACGGTGGCGGGTATCATCCTTTCCCTTTTCGCCATCTCACCAGGAAACGCCGCGGCCTTTGCCGCAGGCGGAGTTTTGCTCGGCATCGGCGCCCTGATCGGAGCCCGGTCAGTGCAGGGGATTCGCAACTCCTACGCGGACATCCTGGAGCGGCATAGGGAGCGCCTCGCCGCCGCCCAGCGCCGGGCGTTTGCCGAAGCAACCCATCGATTTTTTCGCGATTTCGTGCAGCTTTTCGATCCCCTGCGCGAAGTTTGCCGGGAGCATCGGGCTCGCTTCGAGCCTCAGATCCGTCAGGTAGACGCGTGCGAGAAAACGCTGGGCGAGTTGGAGCGGATTCTCGCTCCGGTCGAGAAATCGCTGGAAAACCGCAAGACAGGGGCGTGATGCCTGGTCCGGTCACAGTCCCACCGTCGCGGGGACACCTCAGGTGGCCCGCCCGGGCGCGGTTTCCCCAGGGGCCTCGGCCAGGGCTGCCTCGCCATGGTCGCAGATGATGTGGCCGGCGAGGAGGTGGCACTCCTGAATCCGGGCGGTCACCCGAGAGGGAACGAACAGGGTGAGATCGGCAAACTCGTTGCAGGCTCCGCCGTTCTCGCCGGTGAAGGCGAAGGTGGTGACTCCCTTTTTCCGGGCGGCGGCCAATCCCCGAACAACGTTGGGACTGTTTCCCGAGGTCGACAGGCCTACCGCCACGTCCCCGGGGACGCAGAGCCCCTCGACCTGGCGGGCAAAGACCTCGTCATACCCGAAATCGTTGGCGCAGGCGGTGAGGATGGACGTGTCGGTGGTGAAGGCAATCGCGGGAAGCGAGGGCCGCTGGCGGGCGAACCGGACCACGAACTCGGCGGCAAAATGCTGGGCATCGGCGGCGCTGCCTCCGTTTCCGAAAAAACAGACCTTGTTTCCCCCGCGCAGACATGCGACCACCGTCTCCGCCATTTCTGCGATGGTCGCGACGCACTCCTCGCGAAAGCGGCGGACCACCTCCAGATGCATCTCTATGGTTTCGGAGGCGAGGGAATTCGCGGACATCCCGTCGATCCTACACCGGAAGGCAAGCCCGGAGCAACGTCGAATCCGGGTTCCGGCCATTTCGATGGAGGCGCCTCCGGCCGGGCCGGGCCGCGCTGAAAAAACGGCTGGAAATTCCGCCTTTCTGCGGAAGGGTGAGCCGTTTTCGATCCGAGAAGACGGAGTCCGCGGCGCGAGCGCGCCGGCTCCTACCCAGCAGCAAACATCGATTCAGTCATGGCAAAACTATCCATTCGCGATCTCTCACCCTCCGGCAAGCGCGTCCTCACCCGCGTCGATTTCAACGTGCCGCTCGACGGGGACACCATCACCGATGACACCCGGATCCGAGCCGCTCTGCCCTCCATCCGGCATTTGGCGGATGCCGGCGCGAGAGTCATCCTGATGTCGCACCTGGGCCGCCCCGATGGCGAAAAGAACCCGTCTTATTCGCTCCGTCCCGCCGCCGTTCGTCTCGGTGAGCTTCTCGGCAGGGAGGTCGGTTTTGCCGAGGATTGCATCGGCGACGCCGCGGAAACCGCCGTGCACGCGATGAGAGAAGGTGATGTGCTTCTCCTCGAAAACCTCCGCTTCCACCCGGGGGAAACGGACAACGATCCCGATTTCTCCGCCGCCCTGGCGAAGCTCGGAGACATCTACGTGAACGACGCTTTCGGCACGGCCCACCGGGCCCACGCCTCCACGGTCGGAGTGACCACGCACCTCGATCCCTGTGCCATGGGATTTCTCATCGAGAAGGAATTGGAATACCTCGTGGACAAGCTGGAGAATCCGCCGCGACCCTTCGTCGTCATCATGGGCGGTGCCAAGGTCTCCGACAAGATCAAGATCCTGGAGCGCCTCATGGAAAAGGCGGATGCTTTCATCATCGGCGGTGCCATGGCCAACACCTTCCGCCTGGCCCAGGGCTATGAGATTGGGGACAGTTATGCCGAGCGCACCGACGAAGCCCTCGAACTGGCCCGCCGGATTCTCGAGACGGCCGAAGAGGACAACACTCCGTT
>CAZLUZ010000059.1:0-25484 GCA_964562825.1 uncultured Akkermansia sp. | reverse complement strand
CAACAGGGCCGTCTGCGACCCCGCGGTTCCGTCGGCGGCATCGCCATCAGCATCGACGGCGGCCTGGTCGACCCAGGCCGCGTCGACATAGACCACCGCTCCTACCGTTTGCGAGATGAGCACCACATCATTCCCATCGCCTCCGTTGTAGAAGAGACGATAGGTCTCTCCACCCAGGGTCACCGTGTCCCCGTCGGCGATGCCGGCGAAGGTCGTCGTGATTAGATCCGCCGCGTCGTTGTCGATGATGGTGATGACGCCCGCCGTCGGATCATTGATCACGTTGAAGCTCAGCGTTCCACCCAGGGTGACGGCTCCGTCCACATCGAGCAGATCCGTCGTCGTTCCATCGATATCGAAGTCGAAGTTCCCGCTGATGGTGGCATCTCCGGTGATGGTCAGCGTGCTGGTGCCGGCCCCGCTATTGGCACCCGGTTGGAGGTTGCCGCCGACACCCACCGTCAGGTTGCCATTGACCGTCCCCGTTCCGGTGAGGTCCCCGCCGAAGGCATAGGCCCCGCCGGTCCGACCGCTGACGTCGAAGGTGCTTCCCCCGGAGACGGCGATCTCGCTGCTCTGGTCGATATCCCCGCCACCGCTGAGGGCCAGCGTCCCGGCGGTGATGGAGGTTACCCCGGTGTAGGCGTTGTCGCCCGTCAGCGTCAGAGTTCCGTCGCCGATCTTGGTCAGCGATCCCGCCCCGGACAGGGCTTCGTCGAACGTGGAAGTGGTGTCGTTGTTGCCCACCGTCAGAGCGACCGGCGCCGCCGAGCCGTTCTCCAGGGCAAACCCGTTCGAGCCGATCAGTCCGGCCAGGGTCGCCTCGGTGAGCGCGCCGAAGTCCAGGGTTCCCACTGCCGTGGTCCGGGTGTCCAGGGTGGCATTCTGCAGGGCCAGGCTGTTGCCCAGAACAAGGGTTCCGAGATCGATGAGTCGAACCGTCCCGCCAAAAGTGTTGGTCCCGTTGAGGGCAATCGACTGGCCTGCATCCACCCCGTCGATGGTGATGGAACCGGTGCCTGAAATAGTACTGTTGAAGATAACCGGTCCGGTGCTGCTGCCGTTCACCCCGTCGTTGGCGAAGACGACATCTCCCCCGCCGACCGCAATCGTCCCCTCATAGACCGAGGTCCCGGCATCGTTCGTGTCTCCGAATAGACTGCCACTGCCATTCAGGACGATGTCCGCCGTCGTCGTTCGCGTGCTCGTTCCTACCGGGAACATCCCGTAGACCGCGCCGTCGTTTACCGTGATTGTCGACAACGTGAGGTCCGCCGCCTCCACGTAGGTGACCCCATTTTCGAGGATCAGCCCCGCGTCCGGACTGTTCACCACCGAACGGAAGGCGAGCCGGTTTCCGCCGATCTTGGTCAGGGTGTGGGTGCCGAAGTCGATGGTTCCATCGCTCCCAATGTCCAGCCTGGCACCGGTGTTGATGGTGGCGTCACCCGCGAGCGTGAAACTGTTGACGCCGGCATCTCCGATGATCGATCCCGAGCTGTTGACGAGCGCTCCCTGTCCCGCCGAACCGGTGCCGGCAATGACATAGTCGCGATCGCTGAAACCGGTCGCGTCGTCGTTGTTGCCCGCGAGGAAAGTGAGGTCGACGGTTCCTCCGCTCTCCACGGTGACGGTTCCCTGGGGGAAGGCATTGTTTGCGCCCCAGGCGAGAATACCCGCCCGCACCGTGGTGGTGCCCGTGTTGGTGGCATCGGCCCCACTCAGGGTGACCTGTCCGGCCCCCTCCTTGATCAGGTTGCCCGTTCCCGTGATGACCGCCTCGATCACCTGGTCATCGGCATTGCCCAGGGTCAGGGTCGAGGATCCCTCGATGCGGATTTCTGTCCCCGCATCGGCGCTCAGGGAGCCGACCACGACATCTTCCGCCGCATCCGGTCCGGTGATGGTGAGAATCTTGCCGTCGCTGAGGACAATCGTTTCTCCGGAGTAATCTCCCCCGTTGACCACCACGGTGCCTCCCGAAGCCACGGCGGCGATGGCCTCGCCTATCGTTCCGAAAGCGGTGGCGCCAAAAGCGGCGACCTGCGTGCCCGCGGTGCCATCGTCGGCATCGCCATCCAGATCGAAGGCTGCCTGGTCCACCCACGCCGCGTCGACGTAGACGACATCACTGACGGGAGCAGTGAGGACGATATCGTTTCCATCGCCTCCCGTGTAGCTGATCGTGGTCCGCTGACCATTCGCCAGGACGATCTCCGTGCCCTCGGGCAGTCCCGCAAAGATTCCAATTCCACCGATGGCATCCGCGTCGTCGTTGTCCAGGAGCAGGATTTCCGAGGGACTCACCACGATTGATCCATCATTGATCAGATTGACCGTAGCGCCGCTCAGATCGACTGTGCCATTCACGTCGAGCAGGTCGAATGGCGAGGGACCATTCAGGTCGAAGTCGAACTGACCCGCGAGAATGAGGTTGCCCACCGTGAGGGTGGCCTCGTCCGCAGCACCCACGCCGGGAGCCACGGTGCTTCCGGAATTGAGGGCGACGTCCCCAGAGATGGTTCCGTTTCCGGCGAGGGTGGCGCCGGCTGCCACCTGAACCGAACCGGAACCCGTGCCCGAGCCGCTGGAATTCGTCACCTGAAGCGTGCCCCCTTCGACCATGGTGCCTCCGTCGTAGGTGTTCTCGCCCGCCAGAGTGAAGGTGCCGTCGCCGAGCTTTGTCACCGCACTGCCTGTTCCCGCGATCACACCCGCCGCGGACCCGCTGTCGTCGGAAACATTGACCAGGAGATCGTCGCCCCCGAGGTCGACGGGGCCAGCGAAATTGACATTGGCCGCGTTGGCGGTCAGATCGCCGATGGTGGCAACCGCGCCGTTATAGTTCTGATCCCCGGTCGTGGTCACGCTGACGGGAGCTCCTACCTGGGCCCCGTTGACCCTCTCATTGTAGACGTCGGTTATCGTGCCCGCTTCCAGAAGAGTGTTTTCGAACAGTCGGAAAAGCGCCATCTGGCCGCTGAAATTGGTGAAGTCGTCGCTCGGGTCCCCGGCGGTTCCCCCGCCCTGAGAACCGGCGTTGCTCCCGTCGCCACCCAGGTCTCCACCGGTTCCCCCGAGGGCGAAGTCGCCCGTTCCCGACCAGTCGCCTACGGCGGGCTGGGTCACGCTGCCGGCAAATTGTCCGTTGACGAAGAGGCTCGCCTCGCCCGTGAGGGTATCGAAAGTCGCTACGATCTGGCTGAAATCGCTGACATCCGTGATGGGAACGGTCGAGAGGACCTCCAGGTGGTCGGAGGCGTTGTCCGCGTCCTGGATGACCAAGAGCACATCGATTTCGGTGGAGGACCGCGCCACCAGCGAGATGTTCATGCCGACGGTAGCTCCGCCGGTCTCGACGACGACCTGGCCCGGGGTTCCGGTAAGATCCAACTGGGCCGGCTTTACCCAGACCTCCATGGTCATCGGGCTGGTCGAACTCCGCGGGTCGAGCGACTCCTGCGTGGATGCCCAGTTCGTTCCCCCGAAATCGATCACGTTGCCACCGGCAAAGAGCCCGGTCCCGGCCACGATACTGTTCCCTTCGTTCAAAGCCGTGATGCCGTGGGCGCCCGAAGTCCCCGAATCGGACACCGTGGTGGCGCCGAGCAGTGAATTTGAGGGATCGATCTCCACCGCCGCCGCCGCCCCGAGCAACTGCGTCGTGGTTTGACCGATGAGGGCATCCGTAGTCGTCAGCGACCCCAATCCGCCGGCATCGGAGAGGGCGCCCAGAGCATTACTGCCCACGTCGTCGCGAAACTCGACGCGTTGACCCGGCTCTGTGGCCACATCGAGGTCGAAATTGTCCCCAGTGGAACTGTCGACGGTGCCCTCGAAAATGACATCTCCGGTGCCGGTGTGCACGATGCCGACGTCGCCGGTGAGGAGAACGGGAGCTTCGAAGACAACATCTTCCTGATTCCCCGTCTCCGTGATGTCGGTCCCCAGTTCGATCCGGGAACCACTGATGGTCAGGCCGATATTGGCCTCGACACCTCCCGTGTTGGCAAAGGCCACCGTCGAGCCCGAACGGACCTGGATCGGATCGGCTACTTCGGCAAAGGTGGTAGCGACTTCAGAGTCATTCAGAGCGCCGTCATACATCCGCCAGATGGCCAACTGACCGGAGAAATTCGAGGACCCGCTGCCGTCGTAGTAGTCCGGATCGCTGCTGTTTCCGACCCCGCCGATGGAAGCACCGGCACCGCCGAACCCGGTTGAGTCCGTTCCGATCGGGTCGTTGTTGCCGTTATCTCCGTTGTCCGAATCCCGAAGCTGGCCGTTGACGAACAACCTGAACTCATCCGTGTTGGCCGTGTCCTTGTTGTAGGTGATCACGATCTGGATGAAGTCGGTGATATCCTCCGGAATCAGCGTCGTGTTCAGCGTGGCGACCTGATCGCCTCCGTCGCCCGATTTGCCCACGAAATAGAGCTGATCTCCGTCGAGGGTGAGATGAGACCCTGCGGTTCCTCCACCCGACTCCCAGATCAGCTCCTTGCCGATGAGGTCGGAGGGCTTCACCCAGAATTCCAGGGTAAAATCACTACCTGTGGCATTCCCGGGTAAGGAGTCCTCGATATCGCCGATCTGCTGAAACTTCCCGTTGCTCAGATTTTCATTCAAGGTGTAGGCGGAGGAGATCCCCGCAAAGGCCGAATCCACCACTCCACCGGTCACATCGCCGATCCGGTCCATATCCAGGTTGCCAGCCTGATCGACAAAAATGGCGTCGGTGAGGTCCGGATCGCTGGACGCATCCAGATTGACCAGAAGATTCTCACTGACGTTGGGGTGCAGGCGCGAACCCACGATGGCTCGGCCCGTGCCGGTGATAACGAAATCCCCCATCGTTCCCGAGTTTCCGCCCTGCGAATCGATGCCCACATCGCCGCGGAATTCGACATCGCTGCCGCCGTTGACGTCCACGGTCACCGCCCAGGGACCGTTCTCATCGCTCTCCAGGGCACTGGCGAAAGTGAGTCTGCCGCCCCCACTCGCTGAGAAGACGACATTCCCGGTGACGATCGCCGGATCGGCGATGGTGCTGTCGTTCGACCCGGTCAGGGTGACATCCGCCGCGAACTCCGTTCTGCCGGGCGCATCACTGGTCAGTGATCCGACCGTCACGGAATCGCTGAAGGCGGCCAGCCCGGAGACATTGGTGATGAGATCGGGCAGCGTTCCGCTGGCACTGGTGACCGGGCCCGTGACATCGAGAGTCGACGCCTCGATGGTCGCGGTGCCACTGATTTCGACACCTCCGAGGAAATCGGCCGCTCCATTCACCGTAACACTCAGCGTCACCGGATTGTCGCCGACGGAATCGAAGATCGAAGTGTCCCCGCCCACCGAGAGATCGTTGCCCTGCACCGTGGTATCGGAGAGCTGGGTAAAATCTCCCGTGATGTTGATATCGCCCCCCTGGCTGGTATAGGTCGACGCTGCACCAGATGGAGTAAAGACATCGCCGTTGTAGTTCTGATCGCTGAGCGTCTGCACTCCGCCACCAGTGACATGAATGGTTGGCGCAGTCACCGTGAGGGCGTCGACAAGCCCGTTGCTTCCGACCGCCCCGTTGAAAGTGGTGTCCCCTGCCGTGGCGATGGTGATCGCGGCCTGGGTTGCGGGATCTCCATCGTCGTCGAGGCTCCCCTGGAACGTCGCGGTGGAACCTCCCGTCAGCGCAAGTTCCCTGACCACTTCGACATCGTTGCCGAATTCCACAGCACCACTCGTGTTGACCTGCAGGGCACCCACCGTGCGCGGGGTCTGAAGGAAACTCAGATTCAACGCAATCTCCGGATCGGTCAGCACTTTATCATAGTGCCGGACGGCGGCGATCTGGCCGTCGAACAAGGTGGGGGTGAACCCGGGACCGGTTTCGCCCGTGCCTCCGGTTCCGGCATCGGCGGTATCTGTCGCGGGGGTCGCCCCATCCTGATTGGCGAACTCGGCGCCACCGCCACCGCTGTAGTCGGAGAAACCGGGAAACGCCTGGCTCACCCTGTTCCCGTTGACCGACAAGGCGAGAACATCTCCGGTCAGGTCGAAGATGGCCACCATCTGGATCCATTCTCCCGGAGAGATGCCCAGGTCCTCCAGCCTCTGCTCGACGAAGACGTCTCCATTGTTGCGCACCTCCAGCCTGAGGTAGGTCCCGTCGCCCTCCTCCTCCATGGTGAGAACGGCACCGACTCCCGTTCCTCCGGTCTCCCAGATCACGTGGTTGCCGGTAAAGTTATCGGGTCGAATGACGAACTCGATCGAGGAATTGTTGTTGCTGAGATTGGCGTCCGGAAGAGCAAAGCCCGACTCCCAACTCGCCGCCGAGGCACTGCCACCCATCCCGCTGCCGCCAAAGGTGAATGCTCTCGAAATTCCGGCGAATGTCGGGTCCGACACATCGTCCGGAATCACTCCTCCGGTGCCCGTGAAATCGATTCGGTTGGCGTCGGCGGTGTTTACCGTCGAATCCCAGAAGTTGTCGTTGTTGTTGTCGAGAGACGCATCCCAGTTCAAGAGAAGCGAATCCGCGGTGATGGTCGCCGCGATTTCGCCGAACGCTGTCCGGCCCAGCGGCCCCGTGCGCAATTCACCCAGTTCAGCGATGCTACCCACATCGCCTTTGAAGGTAAGCTCGCCGGCCGCGTCCGACAGATTCACCGTGAGATTGCGGGGTGTCGCGCCGGAATCGGAGTCCACCGCCGAATCGAAAGTCACATTCTGGCCGGCCAGCGTGGCGTTCGCGGTCAGGATGACCGGTCCGCGATAAAGCTGATCCGCCGAGGTCGTGACATCGGCGCCGATATTGGTCGACTCGGCCTCTACGTCGAGCGAGGCGACGTTGATGCTGCCGGTGATGTTCACCACGTCGATGCCGCCCCGTCCGTCGATGGTGAGACTCCCTATGGTTCCGTCCGTGTTGGGAATGGCCCCGATGTTTATGATGTCGGCATCGCCCGATCCGCGGATCTCAATATTCGCCGGTGCGTCGGGAGCGTTCGCTCCGTTCAAATCCATGCGGCGCACCTCGGCCCCGTTGACCTCGATGAGCAGTTTCTGCGTGCCGCCATCGTCGATCTCCGAAATGGCAATCACGTCCGCCAATCCATCTCCCCCGGGCACCCCCCCCTGGGCGGGAAGCCGCAAGGTAGTGTCAATCTCCACCGCCTCGATACCATCGACCGTTACGGTTACCGTTCCGGTATTGGGAATCCCCTGGGTATTGACAATGGTGTAGGTGAAGGTGTCTGTGATTGTCTCCCCGGCAGCAAGGCTCTGCAGTGCCAGAGAGGTTGTCGGATCGTAGGTGAACCCACCATCCCCCTCGTTACCAATCCCGGTGTAGGTGATAGCGGCCCCGAGAAGACTATGGGATTGGGAAGCCGCGATATCGATGGTGGCGCCAACCTCGTCGTTCGTCAGCAGATTCTCCGTGGTTACGCTGGTATCTTCGTCCGTCGCAAAGGCATCGTCGGCGACGACGGGCGGAGTCGCGTCGATCACCGTGACGGTCACGGTGGCGACATCGGTCCCCCCGTTGCCATCGTCGATCTGGTAGGCAAAGGAATCGGTCTGGTCACCGGCCGGCAGGCCTGTGGGATCATAGATGAAGGTGCCATCCTCGAACAAAGTCACGGTGCCGCCGAGCGCGGAGCCGAAGGTGGTGAACGGACCCGGGTCGGTATTCGTTCCCGCATTGACGGCGCCTGTCAGCGCCCCCTCATTCGCCCCTCCCGCGGTCACGGTGAGCGTGTCGCCGATGTCGATATCGGAGTCCACCGCATCGTTGGGACCTCCCGTGGCCGGATTGTTGTCGAAGAACACATTTGCCGAGACGCCTCGGAGCGTACCCGTGGTCGTGGTGGTGAACTGATCGTCCACCGCCGTGGGAACGTCGTTTTCGCCGACAATCGTTACCGTGGCCGTGGCCGTCCCCGACTCCGCCGGCGACTGGGAAGACAGCGCGACTGTCCCGGAGAGAGCGTCGTTGACGAGAAGTTCAAAGTTGCTCGTCGAAAAGGTGCTCTCGGCACCGCTGGCGATGGACACCTCAAGCGAGTCCCCTCCTCCGCCCTGATACATCAGCGTCTCGAGAAAGAGCACGTCTCCGGCCTCCACCTGGAAGGTGGCCAGGGTATAGTTGTGTCCGGTGCCCGGATCGTATTGCACCGAAGTGTCTCCGGCGGTGAAAGTCCCCGAAACCTGGCCACTGACGCTGTCGATCCCATTGAACGGGGACCCCGCCTCCAGGCTTGCCGCCTCCAACCGGATTCTGCGCCCGTCGTCCGACCCCATGGCGATGGTGTAGGTTCCCGCCACCGAAAAGGTGAGAAATGACGACGCTCTCACGCTATAGTTGTTTCCTCCCAACCCGGCCCCCGTTCCGATCGTGGAAAAGGGTTGGGTATCGCCGAAATCCTGGTCGCCGCCATGGTTGATCTGGTCCACCGTGTCGAGGTGGTAGTTCGCCACGGTGTCACCATTAAATACCGCGGTCGACCGGATCGCCTCCGGGAGAGTGTCGAGATACTCCCAGAAACTGATCGCCTCCGGCGTACTGCTGAGCGAACCGGAGCCGAGATTGAACGCTTCCACGAGAAAGAGACCGTCGGAAAGGGTCGCCGTCTCCTCGAAATGGTAGGTGAACGTGTCGGTCAGCGACGCTCCTTCGGCGAGGGTATTGTAGAGGGAGTCGACCGCCACGTCGTTGGGATCGTAGGTGAAGGTTCCGTCCTGATTCAGAACCACACTGGCTCCCCTGGCCGAGGTGACCGTGCCCGGATTCTCCACCACGTAGGTGTTCCCCTCGGGATCGCTCGCATTCTCGTTGGTGAGAAGATTGTCCGACAGGGGTGCCTCCTCGGTAGTCGTGAAAAAATCGTCGGTCTCGGAAGGTCCGTCGTTCTGGCCGGTAATGACGACGGTCACATCGACACTCGTGGTTCCGCCCTGGCCGTCGGTGGCCTCGGCCTGGAAGGTCACCGTGTCGGTCTCGCCGGGAGCTAGCGATTGAAAATCCGTTCCCGGATCGAAGACGAGGTCCCCATTTACCGCGGTGACGGTTCCCCGTCCCGCGGCCAGTCCGGTCGGATTGACGAAAGTGATTTCCGCTAGATCGCTGTCGGGATCGGATGGGTTGAGCTCGTAGATGAAAGCCGCGCCGAAATCCCGGATGATCGTTCCGTCCGCGAGCACCCGATCGTAGCGCGGAGCGCCGGCGATGATGGTGCTTCCGCTGATGTCGACTCCGCGGCCGAGTTGGGCTCCCGCTTCGTTGCCCCGGATCACCTGTGTCTGCGTCCAGGTGGCGCCGTCCTTCTCGAACACATAGACCGCCCCCGAATTTGCTCCGCCGGTGTCCTCCAGGTAGGCACCCACCAACACGGTGCCATCCTCCACCGCCACGTTGATGCCGAAACGGTCGCCCCCCTGGATGTCGTCGGACTGAATCTTGGTCACCGTGTCCCAGTTGACCCCGTCGAACTCGAAGATGTAGGCGGCTCCGGCTCCACCACCACCGGTGTCCTCGTCTTCCGCACCGACCACGATGACATTGCCGGAGATGGCGACATCCCAACCGAACTGATCGTCCTGCTGCTGGTCCGGGGCGAACAACTCCTGTTCCAGAACCCACTGACTGCCCGCCGGTTGGCTGTCGTCGAACCGGAAGACATAGGCTTTTCCGCGGTTTCTGTCGTCGTTGTTGGAGTTATCGTCGATCGGGTTGTCGTCGTTCACCGCTCCCACCACGATCCGGTTGCCGTCGATAGCCACACTGGAACCGAACTCGCTGTTTGCGATGCTGGGCAGGATGCTGGCACCGTCGCCGGCATCCACCGTTCCCTTAAGCTTCTGCGTTCCATCCGAGTTGACGTTGCCTCCCGCGAAAAACTGTTCCCAGCCGCCCTCCCTGACGTCGTAGACGAAAACGGCGCCCGAATCACTTCCCGAAGCCGACCCGGGAATGTTATCATCGTCAAACCTCATGCCCACCACGAGAATCGACCCGTCCTCGTTCAGCGCGACCTGGCGCCCGAACTCGTCGTCGTTGGTGATGCTGCCGGCCCGGATGCGCCCCTGGGCTTCGAACTGCTGAGTTCCCTCGTCCCAGGTAAAGACGTGGACGGTTCCGTTGTCGGTAGCGCCGTCGTCGTCCTCGTGGGCGCCGATGACGATGGTCGAAGCATCCTGGGAAATGGTGACCCCGTGGCCGAAGCGGTCCTGGTTGCCCGTGGCCACGGTGTTTTCCAGGATCTGCAGCAGAGTCCAGGTGTCATCGTTCGTTTTTGTCGTTCCCTGGTCGTTTCGCTGGTAGACATAGGCCAGACCGTCTTCATTCGATCCGCCGCCCGTGGTGGAAATGTCGGAGCCGAATGGAGAACCCACCACGGCAATATCTCCGGCGATGGCGACCCGGAAGCCGGCTTCCTCACGAGCCGCGATATCCGTGGTGGTGAGGGCTTCGAGGTCCAGCACCGTCTCCGAGATCGTTGCCGTAGAACCCGCGACATCCCCATCGTAGATGTAGGCCCGGCCGTAGTCCCAGGCAAAGATGTCCGGGTCCGTGCCCGGAAGCGGGTTTGGCGCGGGAAGGCTGAGGTCGTATCGACTCGAGCCGATGAGATAGGTCGCCTGACCGGTGTCATCGATATAGACGCCGACCCCCTGCCCGAACTGGGCATCCGCCTGTCCCTCGGGGGCGGAGGCGGTCAGGGTATCGACGAGGCTGAACGAGCTGGTTCCTCCGGTATTTTTCAGGATGTAGGCCTTGCCGTTGTTGCCGCTTCCCTCGCCCGAGGCGCCCACCACCAGGGTGACGTGATTCGTCGTCGGGTCCTTGTAGAGCTTCACGCTTCGGCCCAGAGAATCGTTTGCGACCAAACCGAGGGCGGGCGCGTCGTCGCTGTCCAGGATCTGCGCAAGCACCCAGGGCGAACTCGATCCTGCGCGGGTATAAATATAGAGGGCTCCCTCGTCGTTCCCTCCCGCCTCCTCGTAATCTCTGGCACCGACGACCGCGATCGCCTCTCCGCCCGTCAACTCGATGACGTCAACCGAGATCCCGAAATCATCGTTGTCGCCGATATTCCCTCCCTCGGAGCTATCGCCGCTCAGTTTCTGCTGAATCTCCCAAGTGCCGCCATTGTTAACGTAGATGTAGGCCGCCCCCGAATTGGTGCCACCGGTGTCCTCCAACTCCGCGCCCACGATCATGGTCGCACCGTCTACCGCGATGGCCCGCCCGAACTGGTCGTTGTTGGTGATATCAAAATCCCCGTTGATGAGCTGCGCTTTGAGGCGCTGGACTTCGGTGAAGGTCCCCCCGGTGAGCGGATCGTGGGTGAACACGTAAGCCGCACCGGAATTGGTCGATCCGCCGTTGGAGGAGGCGTCGCTGCCATCCTGGGACGGCGAACCGAGGACCAGCGTTCCCGTGTCCCCGTCGTAATCCACGGCCCAGCCGTTCTGGTCCGCACTGTCCCCGGGGAAAATCTCATCGACCAGTTCCCACTCGCCGTTGCCGGCGTTTCTCTCGTAGTAGTAGACGGTCCCTCGATCACCGCCGCCGTCGTCGTCGAGCCGGGCACCAATCACGGCCCGTCCCTCGCCGGCCGTTCCGGTATCCCACACCGCCACACTCAGGCCGAAATCGTCGTCCTCGTAGCGGTTGGGATTCAACAGGGTGGTGTCCAGTTCCCAGGAACTGCCATTGTGCCGATAGATATAGACCCTCTCTTCGTTGCCCTGGCCCTCGGAGCCGATGATGGCGTAGTCGCCGTGGACGTCGACCGAGTATCCCGCCCGGTTCAGGTCGCTGAGCGGGATCTGGCCGGCCGACGCCGCCGACCCACCGTCGATGGGCCCATCGGAGGGTTCGTCGGGGAAAAGGACGTCCTGCAGCACGGGGCGCTGATCCGCATCGAATGTGATCGTGATCGCGCTGTCCTCGTCGGTGGACACATCGATCGATCCGACCTCAGGGGCGAGCGATTCAAAATTCAGGGTCACGTTCGCTGTGGCCGAATCGGCCCCGCCGTCGGTCTCGACAGTCACGGTGAGCGTTCGCGTCGCTCCCAGTTCATCCGCGGGGTCCGGCGTGTAGGTCAACCCGTCGAAAATGCCACCCAGGCTCTGGTTGATTTCCACGATGGGACCGTTGATCACCAGGGTCGCCGTTCCGTTGCCCGAAATCTCGGAGGCAACCACCCCGCCCACGATCGAATCGTTCAGGCTGAGCGAGCCCGCATCCACCGAGAGGGTCACCTGCACCACCGGATCGTCGACATCGCTTACCGAAATCCCGTCGATGATGGTAGGTGCGCCCGGGGATACCCTGACCGAAGCGGGCGCCGTCACCAATGGCGGTTCCTCCACTCCGGTCACCCGCACCGTAGCGACCTGAGTCTGCTCGATCGTCTGATTCGTCGCGATCAGGGCAATCTCGTCCAGATACATCTGATTGTTCTGGTTGTTCGTCGCGACAAAGAAGCGGAAGGTCAGGTCATCCGACAGGGTCTGTCCCGTCATGTCGACCACCACGGTATGCATGCCTTCCTGGTCCGCCTCGTTGGACACCGCGGTATCGGTATACAGCACCTGCTCATCCGAGACGAAACCATCGGTGCTGGTGCGCACCTCCACCTCGCCAAAGGCGCCCGTCTCCGTGCCGATCTGGAAACTCAGGGCACTGAGGTCGAAGGTCTGGCCGTCGGCGACGTCCACGGTGAACTCGAAGAAGAAGTTGCCGGTCTCGGCATCCGCCAGATTGGTCGCGCTGCCCGTGTCGAACTCCAGGCTCCTGCCCTTCTGACTGTAGCGTCCGGAGACGTCGTAGTTCGGATTGGCGTTCGCCGTGCTGTCATCGGCGAAGCCGTTCAGGTCGGCTCCGTTCCCGTTCGTGAGGTCCGTTGCCGTCACTCCGTCCGCGGTGAAGGTAGCGGCTCGTCCGCCGAAACTGTAGAGAACGATGGGCGCTTCGCCCGTGCCCGAACGGGTGTAGGAAAAGGTGTCCAGGGCCGACTCACCGGGAGCCAGCGAATCGAAGACCCCATTCGGGTCGTAGTCGAAGGTTCCGTCCTCGTTGATGGTCAGGTTGGCGCCGGAGGCCAGCGTCACCGTCCCGCCGTCGGTCACCGCGGCACCGTCGATTCCTGTTACCGTTCCAGTGGCCCCCGAGATCATCTCCCGATAATTCTGCTCCACTGCAGCTTCGGTCAGAGGGGACCCCCCGTAGAACCGGAATTTGGCCATGTGCCCCCGAAAATTCGTCGTGGTGCCGGGGACTCCCTCGGCGATCGCTGCCGACCCCCCGAGATTGGCCTGGTTGCCTCCGTCCCACTGGTCGAGCAAACTCGCCGAGCTGTCCGTCGCCACCAACTCTCCGTTGAGGTAGAGTTGCATGATGTCGCTGCCCCCGACGTTGTTTTCGTAAACGAGCACCAGTTGATTGAATTCCGACGTGCTCACCGGCGTCGTTGCCAGGGTGGAATCGACTGAAACCTGAACGGCATCGTCGTCGATGGTCGCTCCGGCGACGTTGTTGTCGGCGTCGTACCAGAGCGCCATGCCGGTGCCTCCTCCGCCCGACTCGAAGAGGATCTGCGTTCCCGTCTGCCCGGCATCCGGCCGGAACCAGATCTCCCAGGTGGAGGCTCTTTCATCGGCCGGGTTGCCCGGCAATTCGTTGAGACTCTGGTCCACCAGCGCCCCTTCCCCGACGAAGATGCCGCGGCCCGCGTCTCCGCCCGAGCCGTCGAAATAGTAGGCCGCGGAAATTCCCCCGTAAGCCGTGGTCACCCCACCAGTGAAATCCGAGGCGTTCTCCAGGGTCACTCCGCTACCCATGGTGATGTCAAACTGGGGCGAAAACTGCTCCGCGCTCACGTCCCCGTCCGATTCCCACACATTGGGATCGGCGTCGTTGGCATTCCGGCTGGCGTCGTAGTCGAGGGTGGCGAGGGCAACCCCAGCCTCGGTCAAGCCGCGGTCATTACCCAGCAACCCTTCCCCGGAAGCGCTCACGTTCAGGGTCGCATCCGCAGCCACGGTGTAGAGGTCCTCACCAGTGCCCCGGATCACGAATTGTGCGGTGGCCGTGCTGGTCGCTCCACCGAGGTCCTGGACGGTGTAGGTGATGGAGTCGCCCGCGATAAGCTGCCCCGCCACCAGTTGATCCACCCCCGTGGCGGTTGAGGAATCGTAGGTAAAGGTGCCGTTGGCATTCACCGTCAGGGTGGCTCCGGAGGCCAGCGTCAGCGGACTGCCCAAATTGACCGCGGAACCGTTCACCTCGATCACGGTGAAGTCGTCCTTGTCGACATCGATCGCCGTGCTTCCCACTCCGGCGGCGGCATAGTGCGCCTGGATCTGACTCTGGGTCAATGCGGTGTTGTAATTCGACACCTCATCGACATAGCCGCGAAAGTGGTTGCCCGAGGAGACCGTGGAGTTGTTCTCGAACCGGGTGTCGGCGTCCACTCCACCGATGGCGGTCAGTCCGGTGTGACCAGGCACTTCGGGAGCCGCCACCAGATTGGAGGAGGCGGCGAGGTCCCCGTTGACATACAACTCGACCCTTCCCTCCTTGAGCACGAGCACGGCGTGGTACCATCGATTGGCCTCGACATCGATCTTGGCCCCCGAGAACTGGCTGTCGTTCCAGGCACCGGCCCAGAGCTGGTTACCGCTGAGGAAAAGATTCAATCCATTGGTCGCGCCGCCCTGTTCGTAGATGACCTGGCGACCATTGGTATCATCCGCGTTGAACCACAGTTCGATGGTCTTCTCCGTGAAAGTCTGCTCCTGCAATTCGGGAATGGAATTGGAAAAGGTAACGATGTCATCGATGCCGTCGAAGAAAGCCGCCCGATCGTCGGGGGTGACGCCGTTCTGCTCCAGGACCACGCCTCCCGTGTAAGTTCCGTCGGCCGCACTGCCCAGCGATCCGGAGTTTACCGCCGTGGTGCTCCCTTCGGCATCGCCGAGACGCCAGTGAGCAATCGCCCCATCGCTCGCCACGATATCGGCGTAGGCTGAGTCTTCCGCGGAACCGCCCAGGACCTGCCCGGCGTGCGCGAGAAAGACCTGGTCCTGCGCGGCGATGTCGTCCTCCGCGGGGTTGATGGCAAATTCGACCGTGGCCGTGGCTGTGCGCCCGAATTCGTCGGTCACGGTGTAGGTGAAAGAGTCGCTGATGCTGGCGTCGCCCGTCCGGAGCGCCTGTGCCGTGGCCGCACTGTCCACGTCGTAGGTGAAGGTGCCGTCGGCATTGACGTTGACCGACGCGCCCGCCGCGGAAATCGCGTCGAAAGCCGTGACCACCAGATTTGATCCCACGTCGTTGTCCAGCAGGGAATTGTCCCCGCCGTTGACCGTGGTGACCACCCCGGCGTTATCGTCGATGATCTCACTGTCGTCGCCCAAAGCCACTGGCACGGCCACAAACAAGGTGAACGTCTCCGCACTCGTGTCGGTTCCGTCGGAGGCAGTCACATCAAAGGTGAACTCACCCTCCGTCGCGCCGGCATCGAATGTCAGCAAGCCGCCGTCAATATCGGCCTGGGTAAAGGTATCTCCCTGGTCGATCTGCGTCCCATCGAGCCGAAGGATACCTCCGCCAACCGGAGAATCGATGGTGAAAACCACCTGATTCGCCGGGGTATCGGGGTCGTTCGCGTTGAGCAGGGTCGCATCGATTACGTTCCCTGCCGTGTTGATGTCGACCTCCAACCGAAGCGTGGAGATGAGCGGACCGCTGCCAAACTGGAAGAGAGAATTGAGGCGCACCCCCTGTAGAGCGAGGTTTTGAAAAAAGACCTCGTCATCGTTGCCCAGGTCGGTATTGGTCACCTCCACGGTGTCATTGGCCGACAGGTTCAGGATGGCTCCGCCCCAGGCTCCGGCGGCATAGCCGGGGTCATCGTCGCGATTGTATTCCCCACTCTGACCCTCCACCCGGGTGGGATCGCCGTTCACACTGAACCCGAATTGCTGGTAGGTGCGGACGTCCGTCTCGTCGTCCCTGATGGGGTCTTCGTTGAAGTACTGGTGGAAAAAGAGATACTGGTCGTCCTGCCCCACCGTCACCGCGCTGCCTCCGATGTTGTGAGAAAAGGTCGGATTGCTCTGATCCTGATCCTGGAAGGTGACCGCGGTCCCCGAGGCGGGGTTGGTGGCGGAATAGGAGCCGCTGTTGATCCCGTCGTCGGAGAGGCGGACCACTTCCGCCGTCGAGGGCAGTTGTAGCACGGTGAAGGAGGATCGGGCCCCGTTCAGAGTCCGGTCGCCCCCACTTCCCTGCGTCTGGCTGATGGAGATGGTCAGTTCGTCCCCGGCATTTGCCGAGATCACCCCGCCATAGTTGATCGCGCCCTCGCGGTCGGCGTTGGAGTCGCGCAGGTAGCGGGTCGTCCGGGTATCTTCAATCGGGTTTCCATTCAGGGAAAGCACCTGCTGGAATTCCGTTCGCCCTCCCGCAGTCGAATTGAGAAAATTATTGGTGAACACGAGGTAGTTGCCTGTCTCCGGGAGAGTGAGCACTCCGGTCGCTGCGTCGTAGGCGAAACCGGCGCCGAGTTCCTCCTGCACGCTGTAGGTCACGCCCTCCGGCGTAGCGGTGTCGATGGCCGAGCCGTCCAGGGTGTCTCCTCCGCTGAAGCGGGCGTAGACCCCGTTGTCGTCCAGCTTGATGACCTGGATCGCGGTGCCGTTGGCCGCCCGCGCGAGACCGGCGGTATTGTTATCCGTGCGGTAGGACACCAGGTTGAGGATATCGCCGTCGGAAGCTTCGATGATCCCGCCACCCGTGACGATGGCCTCGTCGGCGCCGCTGGTTCGTCTGACGTAACCCTGGGACCATCCTGTGGCCAGATCGGCATCGTTGAGGGTCAGCTTGGTCTGGACCTCGGATCGGTTGGCCCCACTCGTAGAATCGAATCGCGTGTTGTAGAGAACCAGGTGCCTGCCGGCGCTCAGGGTGATATCGGTGCCGTTGGTCTCCAGGACCTGGCTGACATTCCCGAAATTGGATGCGGCGGTGGTATCGAAATCGTGGATCAGTTCCGGGCCCTCGTCGTCGGCTCCCGCGCCGCCCCGGTCCAGGACTTCTCCCCCGCCCGATTCCGTGAGGACGATATAGTCTCCCGAACCCACCGTCGAAGTGTAGCGTCCCCCTTCGAGCGAATTCGGGATCGCACCCTCGGCCTGCCCCTCCGCGGGAAGCCGGCGAATGCCCTCGAACTGGTTCTGGTACATGATGCTACCCGTTTCGAAGCGGCCCGATTCATCCAGGCCCAGAACGTGCCCCTGCTCGTGCATGACCACGGTGAGCAGGTCGTAGCCCTCATAGACGTAGCCCTCGGTGCCGAAGAGAATACCCGATGCCTCCCTGCGGTATTCCTCGTCCAGGTCCGGCGTCAGATCGACGAACCACCCGCGGTTCGCCGCATCGATGTCGATATACACCGAAGTCCCCTCGGCATAGCCCAGGGAACTGCCCTCAAGGTCCACGACGTGATACTCGATCTCTTCCAACGCCGCGACCTGTTCCCCACTGAGCCCGGATGCGAGCCAACGCTCCTCCGCGGCATCGGCGATCTGGTCCAGCGTGGACTGCGTGAGCGGCGTCTCCTCCACCTCGGTGGTCGCGGCGGCAAAGTGGGACCGCACGATCTCCCGCAGTCCCTGGGGATCGTTCATCTCGTCGAGCAAACCGACGATGAGATCCTTCCCAAAAACCCGAGGTTCCTCGGGAACGAAGCCCAAAATCTCTGCAAACTCGAAGTCGACGTCGAAGAGTTCCTCATCGACCAGCCAACCGTCGCCGCTGACCTCGTCGCCGTACCCCGCGCCAAAATCGACCTCGGCCTCGAAGGCGGCAAAGTCGACCAGCGATATCTCGATCGCCTCCAGCAACTCCCGCTGCTCCCCGGTGAGGTCGACCTCCCCCCTCCAATGCTCCACCGCGGTTTGCGCGATCCGGGTCACCTCCTCGGCCGTCAGATTATCCAGGCTGGTCAGGGTGACCATCTGCGATGCCGGCAACTCGGTCTCTCCCGCCGGAATGCTGATCCCATCGCCAAAACCATCCGTCGACTCGAACTGGGCTCCCGCAACTGATCCGTCCACCGGAAACGACGACTCCTCCACGGCTTCTCCGGGCGGTTCCGCCTCGACCGGCGCGGCGGAGAACAATATCCGCGCTTCGAGTTGCTCGGCCACATACTCCCGCTCCAAGCGGGACGATTCCCCACCAGTTTTCCCTTTTTCTCCGGGATCGGACAGCAGCTTTTGCAGGAAAGACTTTTTCTTCTTCATCGAAATCTGAATTGGGGTCAGTCGGCCGGGAAAGGCCGCTTTGGGGGAGAGGGTTTTTAGCGAAACCGAAACTCGCTCGTGCGAATCCGTGAAAGATTGGGAACAGAAAGAGTTGCTCCCTCCGTCCGAAGTGTGACGAGATTGACCAAATCCCCCCGGGTCCGTCAACGGTGCGAAAGCCGCGATGACGTGATCCACTCAGACCCCTACCCGGCCACAAACTCAGCTAACCGACTCATTTCCAGGCGATTACAACGCAAGGGAATTTTTCGCCGGCTCCGCATTTTCCTTCGATTTCCGTCAAATGAAATCTTTGCCTAGACCATCGCGCTCGGCCGTTTCGCCTCGTTCAGGAAAAAACGAGTTGACGATTTCCCACAAATTTCAGGACAGCCTGAAAAAATCACAGGCGGCCCGCGAGCAGTTCGCGCTGGAAAATCATCTCCTTGGGCAGGTGATCGTAGAGGTCGAGGTAGAGCGTGACCTCGGAGAGCAACTCCTGCCGCACCTCGCTCTCTCGGATCTCGGTCACGCGATCGAAAGCTTCGCGCGGAAAATCCAGCCCCTCGAAGTTCATGTCTTCGTATTGGGGCATCCACCCCAGTCTCGTTTCGTGTCCGTGCGCCCGGCCGCAGCCCCGATTGATGATCCACTCCAGAACCCGCATATTTTCCCGAAAGCCGGGCCAGAGAAAATTCCCCTCCTCGTCTTTGCGGAACCAGTTCACGTGAAAAATCCGGGGCAATCGCCCGATCCGCTTTTGCATGGACAACCAGTGGGCGAAATAATCCCCCATGTTGTAGCCGCAGAAGGGCAACATGGCGAAGGGATCGTGCCGGATCCGTCCCACCGCGCCGCTCGCCGCCGCAGTCGTCTCCGAACCCAGATTCGCCCCGACGAAAACGCCGTGCACCCAGTTGAAGGTCTGAAACACCAGCGGCATGGTCGTCGCCCGTCGCCCTCCGAGGATGATGGTCTCGATGGGAACTCCGCGGGGGTTCTCCCACTCCGGGTCGATGGCCGGACACTGCGCCGCCGGGGCGGTAAATCGCGAGTTCGGGTGTGCCGCCGGCGTTCCCGAATCGGGGGTCCAGGGATTGCCCCGCCAGTCCGTGAGCCGATCGGGCGGCTCCCGGGTCATGCCCTCCCACCACACGTCGCCGTCCTCGGTGAGGGCGACGTTGGTGAAGATGGTGTTTTTGCGCAGCGCCGCCATGGCGTTCGGATTTGATGTCTCCGACGTTCCCGGGGCCACCCCGAAATAACCGGCCTCGGGATTGATCGCATACAACCTGCCGTCTTCGCCGGGGTGCAGCCAGGCGATGTCGTCACCGACCGTGGTCACCTTCCATCCCTTCTTCAGGTAGGGTTCCGGCGGGATCAACATGGCGAAATTCGTCTTGCCACAACCGCTGGGAAACGCGCCCGCAATGTAGTGTTTCTCGCCCTGAGGGTCCTCCACCCCGCTGATGAACATGTGCTCGGCCATCCACCCCTCCTCGCGGGCGATCGCACTGGCGAGCCGAAGGGCCAGGCATTTTTTCCCCAACAGAGCGTTGCCGCCGTAGCCGCTGCCAAAGGACTGGATCTCCCGGTCCTCGGGAAAATGGGCGATGTACTTGGTCTCGTTGCAGGGCCAGGGCACCTCCTCCGCGCCCTCCTCCAGGGGACGGCCCACGGAGTGAAGGCAGGGAATGAAGTCCCCATCCTCCCCGAGACGGTCCAGAACGGCCGGCCCGAGCCGGGTCATGAGGTGTTTGCTCACCACGACGTAGGGCGAATCGGTGATCTCCACGCCGACCATGGCCGCGGGGGAATCGACAGGCCCCATGCAGAAGGGGACCACATACATGGTGCGGCCCCGCATCGAGCCATCGAAGAGGCCGCGCAGGGTCTCCCGCATCTCCCCGGGAGCCCGCCAGTGGTTGGTCGGCCCGGCATCCTCGCGGCGGCGACAACAGATGAAAGTGCGATCCTCGACCCGGGCCACGTCGCTGGGGTCGGACCAGGTCAGAAACGAATTGGGACGTTTCTCGGGATTCAACCTGCGGAACGTTCCCTTCTCCACGAGCAGATCGGTGAGCCGGGTCCACTCCCCTTCCGAGCCGTCGCACCATTCCACCGCATCGGGCCGGCAGAGCCTCGTGATCTCCTCTACCCAGGAGTTGAGGGCGCGATGCTTGGTGGGCGAATCCATGGCCGCCAAACTAGGGGCGGGTTCCGGGTGTGTCTCCCGGTTTTTTGCCGCAGCGCTCCGACCCAAGTCGGCGATCACGAGGATTCCTCAAGTTCTTCGATGAGATCGCTCAACTCACTCCACCGGGTGAACCTCGTCTCGAGCAATCCCTCGACCTCCGCGAAACGCTCGCTCGCCGCCTTGGCCTCGGAACCCTCTCTCTTGAAAAAGTCGGGATCCATCAGTTTCGCCGTCAGCTCCGCCTTCTCCCGCTCGAATGCCTCGATCTCGCGTTCGATTTTCTCGAATTCCTCCTTTACCGGCCGCAGCTTCCGGGCGCGCGCCTGTCGCTCCTCGGCCTCGCGGCGACGCTGGTCCTTGCGGGATGCCCTGCCTCCCGGGGAGGTCGAGGTTTGTGTGTCGGGAGAGGGAACCGACGGGCCCCCACCCCCACCCCGCCCCTGGGCTGCGGCGAGGTCGGCGGCCTTCTTCTCCAGATAATCGCTCACATTTCCGTGATAGACTCGGGGTGGACGGCCGGGAACGAACTCGAACACCTTCGAGACGACGGGATCGAGGAAGGAACGGTTGTGGGAGACGATGACGCAGGTGCCGGTGTAGGTTCGCAGCGCGTGTTGCAGAACCTCTTGCGACTGGAGGTCCAGGTGGTTGGTTGGCTCGTCGAGAATAAGAAAATTGGCCGGCTGCAGGAGCATCCGTGCCAGGGCGAGTCGGCCCCGTTCCCCACCCGAGAGCACCCCCACCCGCTTGAAGACATCGTCTCCGCGGAAGAGGAAAGCCCCCAACAGGGTGCGCAGGTTGCCCGCGGCCTCCCCCATCACCGATCCCTCCAGCGTTTCCAGCACGGTCTTCGAGGCATCGAGTTCGTCCGCATGGGTCTGGGAAAAATACGAAACCGCAACCTTGTGGCCCAGCTTGATCTCCCCCTCGGTGGGTTTCTCGGCGAGCGAGATGATTCGGGAAAAGGTCGACTTGCCGGCCCCGTTGACCCCGACGATGGCGATCTTGTCTCCCCGGTCGATCTGGAGATCGACATCGCGGAGCACGCGAAGGTCGCCGTAGTTTTTGGCCACGCCCTCCAGCCGCAGCACCGTCTCCCCGCTCCGTTCGGGCTGGGGAAACTCGAACTGGATGGAACCGGCTTCCTGCTCCAACTCGATCCGCTCGATCTTTTCCAGCTGCTTGATGCGGGACTGCACCATCTTGGCCTTGGTCGCTTTGGCCCGAAAGCGGTTGATCAGTTTTTCCGTTTTCTCGATCTCTTTCTGCTGGTTGCGCTGGGCCCGCTCCAGTTGCTCCCTCCTCGCCTCCCGCTCCCGGAGAAAGAAGGAATAATTTCCCGAGTAGAGGTTCACCTGACCATTCTCGAAGGCGAGCGTGCGATTGGTCAGGTTGTCCAGCATGGAGCGGTCGTGCGAGATGAGAACGACGGCGCCACCGTAGCCCCGCAGCCACTGCTCGATCCACTGCACCGTCTCGATGTCGAGGTGGTTGGTGGGCTCGTCGAGCAGGAGCACGCTGGGCTCCCGCAGCAGCAGCTTGGCCATGGCGATGCGCATCTGCCAGCCGCCGCTGAATTCCTCGCAGGCCCGCGCGAGATCGCGATCGTGAAATCCCAGCCCGTTGAGCACCTTCTCGATCCGGGGCCGCATCCGGTCGACGTCATGATGCTCGAGACGCAGCTGGATGTCGCCGAAAACCTCGAGCCAGTCGCCGTACTCCTCGTCCTCGGGGTCGATCTCTTCGAGCTTGCCCTCGACCTCGGCGAGTTGTTCCTGGAGTTGCAGAACGTCGTCGAACGCCTTGGCCGCCTCGTCGTAAAGGCTGGCGCCGCGGTGTTCCACCCCCTCCTGGGGGAGGTAGCCGACCGTGCTCTGCTTCGCCTTGATGATGCGCCCGGAATCGGGAGACTCGATGCCGGCGAGGATCTTCATGAGCGTGGATTTTCCCGCGCCATTGGGCCCGGCCAATGCCCAGCGCTCCTTCGCCCGAATGGTGAAGGAAAGTTCCCGGAAAAGCGAACGGGCGCCGAATTGGATGGATAGATTCTCGACAGCGAGCATGAAATTCCTCGGGGGGTAATCTTTAGACCAGGGACGAAGCACTCCGACCGCAACCTTACTCGCGGAGGTCACAGGCAAAGCCCGCGATACCTGGGAGGGAGGCGGCGCGAATCCAGGGAACCTTCCACCCGGCCGGCCGCGGAATCTAGCCCATTACGCAAAAATTGATCCAACCTGTCTTGCAGGGTGGCGCCGAACGACGATCGTGGCGCCATGATCAAGTTCCTGCATACCCGTATCCGCGTGAGCGACCTGGAGAAGACGATCCAGTTTTACGAAACCCTCGGCTTTACCCTTACCCGCAGGACCGACAAATCCCCTGCGGGAAACCAACTGGCGTTCCTCGAGCTGGACGGGAACGATCATTTTCTCGAGCTGTGCTACTCCCCGGATTTCGCCGTAGATTTTCCCGAAGACCTCATGCACACCGCCATCGGCGTGCCCGATATCATGGACTACTGCGACCACCTCGAAAAAAAGGGGATCGAAATCTGGCCCGGAGACTGGCGCGAAACTTTTCCCTCGGGCCAGAAGACGAAAATGGCGTTCGTCACCGACCCGGACGGGTACGAGGTGGAGATCCTGGAGCGCTAATCCGGTTGAATCTTAAGCCTATCGAACTAAGGTTGCGGCTCGTTTCAGCCGTAGACCAAGCCGAATGAAGTCGCTGGTGACCATCCTGCCGGGAATGCTTCTTCTGGTGGCAGTCCTCATCGGGCTTCCCGCCTGTCAGACTACCCAGCGCTGCCAGAACTGGGAGGCCAGTCTCGGTCCCGTACCCGATTCGTCGATCTGTCCCGACGTGCTCCGCACCCAGGTCAACATCACGGTGGACCTGATACCGCCGAACCGCTTCGGACGAAAGGGGAAACGCCCCATGACGCCTCGTTTCATCACCATCCACAGCACGCAGAATTACACCGGCGACGCTTTCGATCACGCTCGCGCCCTCAAGAAGGGCGCCCTGCGCGGGGGCGTTATCGGCTACCTCTCCTGGCACTTCACCGTTCAGGAAGACGTGGTCATCCAGCACATTCCAACCAGCGAGCAGGGCGAACACGCCGACTTCAACGGCCCGGGTAACCGTACCTCGATCGGCATCGAGATGTGCGAACACCAGGGCAACAACATCCTGGCGACGATGGAACGCACCGCAAAGCTGACCGCCTCACTCATGTACCACCACGATATCCCCATCCAGAACGTGGTGCCCCATTACCACTGGCCGCGGGCCGGTTACGACCCCCCGAACAAGAACTGTCCCCACTTTCTCCTCGAAGACGGTCGTCCGCGCGACACCTGGAAGTGGTTCGTCAGCCGGGTCCACCGCCATCACAAGCGCATCCTGAGACACGTCGAGGAATCCAGAAAAAACGCCGACGAAGAGAAAGATGCCATCGGCCGCGACGTGGTCTTTCGATGGTTTGACCGCGCCGGATCGATCTTGAAAACCGGTTGAGGATCGACGATGTCATCATAACCCGACCCATGAACTTCCGTCTTCTCCCCCTCCTGCGCTTTCTGGTTCTCGCCGCGACTCTCCTCACCATCGGAGAGGTTGAGGCCCAGAATCTGGATCCCGACGACGAATACATCATCATCTCCGGGGGGCCCGCACTGCTCAGTTGGGAGAACCTCCGACGCGAAGAGCATCGCCACGACCGCTGGTGGGGAAATTTTGTCCGGACCGCGAGGATCCGCATCCAACAACTGCAGGAGGCCTCGAAGGGCCAGGTCAACATCACTTGGCTGGTCTACAAGCCGGGCTACGAGAAGCGGGCGGATGAGGACGGCGAACCTCTCGTCGATTGGATCGAAAGTGTCCGCGATAAATTTCAGGTCAACCTCGTGTGGTTCGACTCCACGGACGACATCATCAATTACGTCAACCACGGCAAAAACCGTCGCACCACCAAGATTTCCGGCTTCGAGTATTTCGGTCACTCCAACAAATACTGTTTCATCTTCGACTACAGCAGCCACGTGCTGGGCGCATCCAAGACCTTTCTCCACCAGTCCGACCTGATCCAGTTCGACCGCAGTGCGTTCGCCCGTCAGGCCTACTGCAAGAGCTGGGGCTGCCACAGCGGAGAGAGTTTTTCCCGGGCTTTCAAGAAGGCGACGGGGCGTTCCATGTGGGGGGCCATCGGGAAGACGGATTACTCCTACACCTGGAAACTGATCCTGCCGACGATCACTCCTCCCGGCAGGTGGACCCGGTGACGAGCAGGCAGCAAGGGTGGTGGCGATTCCGGGAGACGACTCACCAAAAGACACACCGCCATGACCTGGTACTACGCCAACGAATCGAAGCAGCAGGTGCCCTTTTCTGAAACGGACCTCCCGGGGCTCATCGAAATCGGTTCGATCAACCCATCCACCCTGGTGTGGAATCCCGACCTTCCCGATTGGAGGGAAGCTCGCTCGGTGCGCCCCGACCTCTTTGCCGCGTCGAATCGGGCGCTTTCGCCAACCCCATACGTTCCGGCACACGGACAGCTCGCCCCCTCTTCGACCGATGGACTCGCCCTCGCCTCCCTCATCTGCGGCATCTTTGCGGTCATTCTGACCTGCACCGCTCTCGCGGGGCTCCTCCCCGGCATACCCGCGATCATCTGCGGTCATATGGCCCGGAAAAAATACCGGGTCCACGACCCCGCCCTGACCCTGCCCGGCCATCGGGAAAATGCCGGCATGGCGATGGCGGGACTCATCATGGGATACATTTCGTCCGCGATCACCCTCCTGGCGATCGTCGTCATTCTCCTCCTGTTCGCCTTGGCGGCCTCCAGTTCCCTCTGAGGCACCCCGATGACTGGACCGCGAAAACCGCGATTGCCTTTTGCCCCACCATCTGGGTGAATGACTTTTCGACGCCAACTATGAGAATGCTCTCCCCC